>URTW01000137.1 GCA_900550815.1 uncultured Collinsella sp. | reverse complement strand
GCGGCATGCTGGGGTCAGCTTGTGTCCACGGCGGCGGGGCTCACGACAAAGAAGTGCGCGGCGAAGGTCACGATGTCAAACAGCGAGCTCACGGGGCCCAGCTCGAGCATAAAGCCCTTGATGGATGCGGCGTCCCAGGCACGCGGGCGGGCAGTCCAGGCGTCATCGACGGTGTCCCACGGCAGTGCGATGCACACGATCTCGTAGACCAGCGACAGCAGTACCAGCTGCAGGGCGCTCATGGGCAAAAACGGCAAGAACAGGCTCGCGACGGTCACGGACAGCACATTGCCAAAGCTGGAGCTCACCGTGGTCTTGAGGTACTTGAGCAGGTTGCCGTAAGTGCGGCGGCCTTCGATGATGCCGCGCTCGAGCACGCCCAGGTCCTTCTGAAGCAAGATGATATCGGCGGATTCCTTGGCAATATCGACGGCCGAATCGACCGAGATGCCGCAATCGCTCGCACGCATGGCGGCGGCGTCGTTGATGCCGTCGCCCATAAAGCCCACGGTGTGGCCGAGCATCTCGCGCATGACACGTACCAGGCGCGCCTTCTGCAGCGGCGAGAGCTTGGCGAAGAGATGCGTCTCCTGGGCGCGGGCGGCCAGCTCGGCGTCGTCGAATGCGTCGATTTGGGAGCCCAGCAGCACGTTGGTGGCATCGATGCCAAGCTGCTCGCAGACCGTGGCGGCGACACGGTCGTTGTCGCCGGTCAGGACCTTGACCGCCACGCCCTTGGCCTCGAGGGTGGCGACGGCGCCCGCGGCACTTGCCTTGGGCGGGTCGAGGAAGGCCAAAAAGCCCATCAGCACCATGTCGTGCTCGTCGGCGATGCCAAACTCGCCTACGGTGCGGGGGTTGGTCTTTTGCGCCACGGCGATGACGCGCAGGCCTTCGGCATTGAGGGACGAAACCTGCTTGCGGATCTTTGCCATGCGCTCATCGGTGAGCGGCTGGGCATGGCCGTCAACTTCTACATAAGAGCAGACCTCGAGCATTTCCTCGGCGGCGCCCTTAGTGACCATCTGCGTCTTGCCCTGATCGTCGGCGCCCACCCCGCGCAGGCGGCGGCGCGAAAAATCGAAGGGAACCTCGTCGACCTTGGTGTAGCACCTGCGTAGGGCCTGGCCCAGCGTGGCGTCGGGGGTGGCGCTTGCAGACGTGACGTCGGCGCGATCGATGACGGCCAGATCGATGAGGTTCTTGAGGTCGGTCTGGAAATAGCTGTTAAGGAAGGCGTGGCGCAGCACGCGCGCGTCCTTGCTACCGTCGGTGTTGAGATAGCGCTCCAGCACGATGCGGTCCTCGGTGAGCGTGCCAGTTTTGTCGCAGCACAGTACGTCCATGGCGCCCAGGTTTTGGATAGCGGGCAGCTCCTTGACGATGACCTGGCGGCGCGCGAGGTCCTTGGCACCTTGCGACAGGCTGGTGGTGACGATGACGGGGAGCATCTGCGGGGTGATGCCCACGGCCACGCTCGTCGCAAACAGCAGCGCGTCGATGGGTCTGCCCTTGGTGACGGCGTTGATGATAAAGACGGCGGGGGCCATGACGAGCATAAGGCGTACCAGCAGCATCGAGACGCTCGAGACGCCGCGGTCAAAGGCGCTCTTCTCGCCGCGGCCGTCGAGCATCTTGGCGATGCCGCCCAGGTAGGTGTCCGAACCCGTGGCCACGACGACGGCCATCGCGGTGCCGTTTTGCACGGAGGTGCCGGTGAAGACGATGTTCTTGCAGGCAGAGAGTGGCAGCGCGGAGCCGTCGGCGCCCTCGACGACGGTGACGGCAGCGGTCTTCTCGACTGCCTCGCTCTCGCCGGTGAGTGCGGACTCGATGACAAACAGGTCGCGCGCGGTGATGACGCGGGCATCTGCTGGAACCATATCGCCGGCAGAGAGGCGGATCACATCGCCGGGGACGAGCTCGTCGAAGAGGATCTCGATGCGCTCGTCGTCGCGCAGGGCGGTGCAAGTGTTGGAGACCAGGTCCTTGAGGGCATCTGCCGCATTGCCGCTGCGGGCTTCCTGGATAAACTTCATGCCGCCCGATACCAGCAGCATGATGCTGATGACGATGACCGTGGAGGGGTCGCGCTGCGGCTCGGGCACGGCGAGCACGTCGATGTAGAGCGAGACCAGCGCGAGCGCGGCGAGGATGCCGGCGAAGGGATCGATGAACGCGTCGGCGATGCGGCGGGCGAGCGTTTTGGTCGTTGCCTCGATGGTGTTGGGGCCGACGGCGTTCAGGCGCTCAGTTGCCTGCTCGACGGTGAGGCCGTTTGCCGTGGCGTCAAGCAGTACGAGGGCGTCCTCGGCACTATGGGTGGCGGCGAATATGGTGTTCTTGGACAGGCCGGTATGAGCGGCAGGGCGCGCCGTGCGGCGGCGCTTGGAGATGGCTTCGAGTACCGTGACGGTTTTGAGCATCAGCATAGGGTCCTCCTTGTTGAGGGGAGTTAGCGTACGTGTCGTATTTGCTTCAAAAAACCTAGATGTCGCTCACGTCAAGCTCTTGAGCCCACAAAGGGTGCGGCGCGCCTTTGCGGTGGTTTTGGCGATCTGCCGGTGGCGTTTATGCGTGTGCGGAGTCCTCGCGGCGTGCCGAGGGCGACATGCAGGTTTTTCGACTAGGACTGCCTTCCATGGCACACCTCCTAAAGGCTGAGCGCAGCGCGCTTTGGGTATCTCGTACCCCTTTTTAATCCGCCCGTATTCTTGATGAGGGGGTTTGCCATGTCAACCCCATTGTTCGGAAAACCATTCCCCCTGACAAAGCCTTTACAGAATGCCGTGGCTCCAAAGCACGCCCACATCGACGCCTCGCCTGCGCTAAACTGAAGAGCATGTACGCGATTACGAGAGGAGCCCGCATGGAGGCTTACAAGCAAGAGTTCATCAAGTTTATGGTCGAGTCCGACGTCCTTAAGTTCGGCAGCTTTACGCTCAAGAGTGGCCGTCAGTCCCCGTTCTTTATGAACGCCGGCGCTTACGTGACGGGCTATCAGCTCAAGAAGCTGGGCGAGTATTACGCCCAGGCCATCCACGATAACTTTGGCGACGACTTTGATGTGTTGTTTGGACCGGCCTACAAGGGTATTCCGCTGGCCGTCGTGACCGCAATTGCCTACCACGAGCTGTACGGCAAGGAGGTCAAGTACTGCTGCGACCGCAAGGAGGCCAAGGACCACGGTGCCGATAAGGGCAACCTGCTGGGTTATGAGCCCAAGGACGGCGACCGTGTGGTCATGGTCGAGGACGTCACCACCAGCGGCAAGTCCATCGACGAGACCTATCCCAAGGTCAAGGCTGCTGCCGATGTTGAGATCAAGGGCCTCATCGTGTCCCTCAACCGCATGGAGGTCGGCAAGGGCGGCGTGACCACCGCGCAGAAGGAGATCGAGGCAAAGTACGGTTTCCCCGTCGCGAGCATCGTTTCCATGGCCGAGGTCGTCGAGACCCTCTACAACCACGAGATCGACGGCAAGGTTGTCATCGACGACGAGCTCAAGGCCGCCATCGATGCCTACTACGAGCAGTACGGAGCTCGGGAGTAGGTAGTTACGCGGTTTTACCAAACCGCGTAACCAGTTGACGCTGCAAGCCCGCCAGAGCGGCAATCTGCCTTTCAACTTCGGCGGCATGACCAGAAGGTCAATGCCGCCTCGTTTCAAGGCACCTTGCTCGCTCTGGCGGGCTTTCGCTGTCGTTGCCAAAACATCGGCGTTGCCGGGGTGGTCATTGGGGACGTTCTTAAATGGCTAGTCACCGGGGACGTTCTTGTTTGACTAGTCGTTTAAGAACGTCCCCAATGACTAATCACCACATGTGAGCCTGGCCTCCTGCGTCAGATTCTAATAACGAGTTTACGGAATAAATAGTTATTAGAGTCGATATGGCCGACCTAATGACGAGAAGTCGTTATTAGGTCGGCCGTTAGTCATTGGGGACGTTCTTAAATGACTACTTGAGCCCGGGGAGGCGGGTGTAGGGGAATGAACGCTCTAGGAATTCGGCGCAGCGGGCGTAGTCTTTGACGAAGTAGCTGCTGTAAAGCGAATCGAGCACGTATCGCACGGCGATGTGGCTCGCGAACTGCGTGATGCGATGCGTCATGCTCTCGTGGTCGCTCATCGTGAGATAGGCGGCAAAGCCGGGGTGAATGCGAGCGCAATAAGGCGTGCCGATGACGATGACCGGGACATGCCGACTGCTGAGGATCGGCAAGATGCCCTTGAGGTTGGGGGCAAGGCCGCTGTAGGAGATGACGATTGCCGCATGGTCGGGACCCGAGGCGAGCGCCGTTCGCACCTGGGCCTCGACACCGTCGTGGCACGTCGCGCTTTTACCGGCGGAGAGCAGGCGATCGCGGAACATTCCCGCTGGATAGAGGTTGTGCGAGCCCGTGTAGATGTCGACCTGTCGGGCGTTCGCGATAAGCTTGGCGGCGTGGTCAAGCTGCGTGGGGTCGAGCAGCTTCTGCGTATCGGCCAGCGTGGTCTGGTAGAGCCCCTCCATGCGCTCCATAACCTGCGCAGGCGATACTCAGCTTATCGACCCGCGATGCAAAGGAGATACTCATCCCACGAGTACTACCGGGAAGGGCTCTCGATTCGAGCCCTCACCTTAGCAATTTGGCCATTTGGCACTATAATCACCATAGGCATGCGCATAACGTTGCGCTTAATCAAGAGGAGAAAACGCATGGGTCTGTTTGATATGTTCAAGAAGAAGGCTGAGCCCGCGGCTGCCGCTGCTCCTGCCTCCATCTCTGCTTCTGCCGGCGCTGACGTGCTGTGCTCGCCCGTCAAGGGCAAGGTCGTCAAGATGGCCGACGTGCCCGATCCCGTCTTTAGCGGCGAGGTACTGGGCAAGGGCTGTGCCGTGTGGCCCGAGGACGACCTGGTCTACGCTCCCTGCGACGGCAAGGTGACCGTCACCATGGGTCACGCCGTGGGCCTGCAGTCCGATAGCGGCATCGAGGTTCTGGTGCACGTTGGCGTCGATACCGTCAACATGAACGGCGACGGCTTCGAGGGCTTCGTCAAGGCTGACGATGTCGTCAAGGCCGGCCAGCCCATGCTCAAGATCGACCGCGCCAAGATCGCCGCTGCCGGCTACAAGGACTGCGTCGTCGTGGCTGTGTCCACCACCGCCGAGTTCGCCGACGTCGAGCTCGCCGTCGAGGCTGACTCCGCTGTCGCCGCCGGCGATGCCATCGTCAAGGTCGTCCGCAAGTAAGCTGCGGCAACATAAGGGTGTTTTGGGGTGGTCGAATTGTCCGGCCACCCTTGTTTATTACATTGCGGCGGAACGTTTTATTGCGCGTTGGGCGGACCGGTAAACCGTTCGGACGTTAAATCGAGCCGACTGCGCCTTTGCTTTGCCGGGGGTGTTCGTTAGCGGCTAGTATGGCCTTATTGTTACGACGTGCACTGCGTCGGGAGGCGCGGTGCCGCTTGTTGGGAGGAATGTCATGAAGAAGAAGCTGCTGCTTGCGCCCCTGATTGCTGTTCTGGTCGCGTGCGTGGTTGTGCTTTCCTGCTGCGGAGGGCCTTCGGTTGAGGAGCGCATCACCGAGGATCTTTC
>URTW01000136.1 GCA_900550815.1 uncultured Collinsella sp. | reverse complement strand
TCGGCCTCTTGGCGTCAGGGCACCCAGTCTGCTAAGGGGCGCTCTGAGGTTGCCGGTGGCGGCAAGAAGCCTTGGCGTCAGAAGGGCACCGGCCGTGCCCGCCAGGGTTCCATCCGTGCCGCCCAGTGGCGTCACGGTGGCGTTGTCTTCGCCCCCAAGCCCCGTTCCTACGCTAAGCGTATGAACAACAAGGAGGTCAAGCTGGCTATGCGCTCCGCGCTGTCCGCCAAGCTGGCCGATGGCGAGCTCGTGCTCGTCGACGACTACGGCTTCGAGAAGCCTTCCACCAAGGCTGCCGTCGCCATGCTCAAGGCTCTCGGCCTTGAGGGCAAGCGTCTGACCATCATCGTTCGCGATGAGGACGTCAACGCCTACCTGTCGTTCCGCAACATTCCCAAGACGTTCATCATCACCGCTGACGAGGCCAACACCTACGATCTCGTCAACAACAACGCTGTGCTGATGCCCGCCGACATCGCCGCTCACTTCGGGGAGGTGCTTGCATAAATGACCGCCCACGAGATCATCATCCGTCCGATCGTGTCCGAGCGTTCCTTCTCCGGCATGGAGCTGAACAAGTACACGTTCGAGGTCGCCAAGGATGCTAACAAGTATCAGATCAAGGACGCTGTCGAGGAGATCTTCGGCGTCAAGGTCGTTCGCGTGAACACCCTGACGGTCAAGCCCAAGACCAAGCGCGTGCGCTATGTCGCCGGCAAGACCCGTTCTTGGAAGAAGGCCATCGTCACGCTGGCCGAGGGCGACACCATCGAGGTCTTTGGCAACCAGGCCTAAGACTCGCTGCTGTTGAGTGAGCTCATGCCTCCCAAATAGGGGAGGCGGGAGCTCAAGGTTTTGGGCGTATAAAATGGACACGCCCGGAACCGTGTATACGTCCGGTGTCATCGCACCCGAGGCAGAACCTCGAATCCCTGTCTGCGATGGCTAACGGATTCCTATTGAAAGGGATTGTAATGGCTGTAAAGCACCTTAAGCCGACCTCCGCTGGTAGGCGTTGGCAGACGATCTCCGACTTCTCCGAGATCACCTGCACCAAGCCCGAGAAGTCTCTTCTCGAGCCCCTGCCCAAGAAGGCCGGTCGTAACAACAACGGCCGCATCACCACCCGCCACCAGGGCGGCGGCGTGAAGCGTCGTTACCGTGTGATCGGCTTCCAGCGCAACAAGGACGGCGTGCCCGCCAAGGTTGCCACGATCGAGTACGATCCGAACCGTTCCGCTCGCATCGCTCTGCTGCACTACGCTGACGGTGAGAAGCGCTACATCCTGGCCCCCAAGGGCCTCGAGGTCGGTCAGACCATCATGTCCGGTTCTGACGCCGACATCAAGCCGGGCAACGCTCTGCCCCTCGCCGACATCCCCGTCGGTACGCTCATCCACGCCGTCGAGTTCCAGCCGGGCAAGGGCGCTGCTATCGCCCGTTCCGCCGGTAACTCCTGCCAGCTGATGGGTAAGGAGGGCAAGTACGCTATCGTCCGTATGCCTTCCTCCGAGATGCGCCGCATCCTCGTTACCTGCCGCGCCACCGTCGGTGAGGTCGGCAACGCCGATCACGCCAACATTGTCATCGGTAAGGCCGGCCGTAAGCGTCACATGAACGTGCGCCCGACCGTCCGCGGTACCGTCATGAACCCTGTCGACCACCCGCACGGCGGTGGCGAGGGCAAGAACCACACCTCTGGTCGTCCCTCTGTTACCCCCTGGGGTAAGCCGACGAAGGGCCTTCGTACGCGCAAGAAGAAGAAGGTCTCGAACCAGCACATCATTCGTCGCCGTAAGAAGTAATTTCGGATACCGAGTTTTAGGAGAAAGCACTTATGAGCAGAAGTCTCAAAAAGGGCCCGTTCGTGGAGACTCGCCTTCTCTCGCGTATCACCGCGATGAACGAGGCTGGCAAGAAGGACGTCGTGAAGACCTGGTCCCGCGCGTCCACCATCTTCCCCGAGATGGTTGGTCACACCATCGCCGTCCACGACGGCCGCAAGCATGTGCCCGTGTATGTTACCGAGTCCATGGTTGGTCACAAGCTCGGCGAGTTCGCGCCGACTCGTACGTTCCGTGGCCACAAGGCCAAATAGGGGGTTAACCGTAAATGGCAACTAAGTCTATTGAAACTGAGGCCACCGAGGTTCGCGCCGTCGCTAAGTACGTGCGTGTTTCCCCCAGCAAGGCCCGCCTGGTGGTCGATCTGATCCGCCGCAAGCCTGTCGCTCAGGCCTTCGACATCCTCCACTTCTGCGACCGCGCCGTCGCCGTGGATGTCGAGAAGGTTCTCCGTTCCGCCGTTGCGAACGCCGAGAACAACAACGGTCTGCGTGCCGACAACCTGGTTGTCGCCGCTGCCTATGTTGACGAGGGTCCGACGCTTAAGCGCATCCGTCCCCGCGCCAAGGGTTCCGCTTCTCGCATTCTGAAGCGTACTTCCCACATCACCGTCGTCGTTGCTCCTCGAAAGGAGGCGTAAAGCTGTATGGGTCAGAAAGTCTACCCCACCGGCTTCCGTCTTGGCATCACCGAGAACTGGCGCTCCCGCTGGTTCGCAGAGAAGGATTACGCTAAGACCCTCGGTAACGATCTCGAGATCCGCAAGTACCTCGAGAAGCGTCTTTCCCGCGCAGCTGTCTCCCGTGTCGAGATCGAGCGCGCTGGCGACAAGGTGAAGGTCATCATCCTCACCGCTCGCCCCGGCGTTGTCATCGGTAAGAAGGGTGCCGAGATCGATACCCTCCGCACCGAGCTCGAGAAGGTCGCTGGCGTCTCCAAGGGCCAGCTCTCCGTCGACGTTGTCGAGATCAAGCGCCCCGAGCTCGACGCCAACCTCGTTGCCCAGTCTATCGCCGAGCAGCTCGAGGGCCGCGTTGCCTTCCGTCGCGCTATGCGCAAGGCTGTCCAGTCCGCCCGCAAGGCCCGCGCTAAGGGCATCCGTATCCAGTGCTCCGGTCGTCTCGGCGGTGCCGAGATGGGCCGTCGTGAGTGGTACCGCGAGGGTCGCGTGCCTCTGCACACCCTCCGTGCCAAGATCGACTACGGCACGGCTGTCGCCAGCACCACCTTGGGCGCTTGCGGCGGGAAGGTCTGGATCTACCTGGGCGAGATGCTCCCGGGCCAGCCTGTTCCCAACCCTGCACTCGAGGGCTCTTCCCGTCCTCGTCGTCGTAACTCCGAGAGGAGGGGTCAGTAGTGCTTGCCCCTAAGCGTATTCTTCACCGCAAGGTGCAGCGTGGCTCCATGAAGGGCCAGGCCAAGGGTAATACCGAGCTGCATTTCGGCGAGTTTGGTATCCAGGCTCTCGAGGCCCATTGGATCACCAACCGTCAGATCGAGGCCGCTCGTATTGCCATGACCCGCTACATGAAGCGTGGCGGTCGTGTCTACATCACGATCTTCCCCGATAAGCCCATCACCAAGAAGCCTGCCGAGACTCGCATGGGTTCTGGTAAGGGTAACCCCGAGGAGTGGGTGGCCGTCGTCAAGCCCGGCCGCATCATGTTCGAGGTCAAGGGCGTGCCCGAGGAGGTCGCTCGCGAGGCTCTGCGTCTTGCACAGCACAAGCTTCCCATCAAGACCAAGATTGTTGCTGCTAAGAACGCTGAGCAGCGCATCGAGAAGGAGATGGCTGAGGAGGCCGCTCTCGAGGCCAAGTGGGCTGCTGAGGACGCCGCCGCCGCCAAGGAGGAGAACTAATGAAGCCCGCAGAGATTCGTGAGCTCTCGGACGCTCAGCTCGTTGAGAAGCTGAAGGAAATGCGCGCCGAGCTCTTTAACCTTCGTTTCCAGATGGCCACCAGCCAGCTGGACAACACCGCTCGCGTCAACACCGTGAAGAAGGACATCGCTCGCGTCCTCACGGAGCAGCGCGCCCGCGAGATCGCAGCGGAGAAGTCCGCTGTCGCCGAGTAGGACCTAAGGAGAGAACATGACTGATTCGCGTAACTCGCGTAAGGTCCGTACGGGTGTCGTTACCTCCGTCTCCGGTGCCAAGACCATTGTCGTCACCATCACCGAGCGCAAGCGTCACCCCAAGTACGGCAAGATGATGACCAGCTCCAAGAAGCTGCACGCTCACGACGAGGAGTGCACGGCTGGCGTGGGCGATACCGTCCGCGTTATGGAGACCCGTCCTATGTCCAAGATGAAGCGTTGGCGCCTCATCGAGGTCGTCGAGCGCGCTAAATAAGCAGTCGCTCTTACGACTTGTACGTTTCCGAAGATGTGCGTATGCCTGGTTTGCATACCACAGGCCGCCTAAAGGCTGCGCACCTCTCTTCGGTTCTTAGTTCGGAGGAACATCTACCATGATTCAGATGCAAACCATGCTGAACGTCGCCGACAACTCCGGCGCTCGCAAGATTCGCTGCATCAAGGTGCTTGGCGGTTCCAAGCGTCGTTATGCAGGCATCGGCGATGTGTTCATCGGTGCTGTCCAGGAGGCTACCCCTGGCGCCAACGTCAAGAAGAAGGACGTTGTCCGTTGCGTCGTCGTTCGCACCGTTAAGGAGATCCGCCGCAAGGATGGCTCCTACATTCGCTTTGATGAGAACGCCTGCGTTGTCATCAACAACGATGGTTCGCCCGTCGGCACCCGTATCTTCGGGCCCGTCGCTCGCGAGCTTCGTGACAAGAAGTACATGAAGATCGTCTCGCTCGCTCCCGAGACCCTGTAGTTAGGGGAGATATATGTATATCAAGAAGGGCGATAAGGTCCAGGTTCTCTCTGGTAAGGATCGCGGCAAGCAGGGCGTTGTCCTGCGTGCTCTCCCCGCCGAGAACAAGGTCGTTGTCGAGGGCGTTTCGGTCGTCAAGAAGGCCGTCAAGCCCAACGCTGCCAACCAGCAGGGCGGCATCGTTTCGCAGGAGGCTCCCATCGACGCCTCCAACGTCAATCTCGTTTGCCCCGAGTGCGGTAAGGTTACCCGCGTCGGTCACGAGAAGGACGGCAAGAACAAGCTGCGCGTCTGCAAGAAGTGCGGCCACAAGTTCTAAGCTGCCCGCAACATCAAGTTGCTAGCAAAGGCCCGGATGCCACGGCACCCGGGCCTTTTTCTATCCCTACTCATTGGGGACAGACTTAAATGAGTGGCCGTTGATTGGCAGTCATAGGGGACAGACTTAAATGACTAGTAGTTGGGGACGTTCTTAAAAGGCTAGTTGATGGGGACAGTCTATAGATTTGTATATCTGGCCATCTGGGATAGGCTTCAACGAAAGCGGCACTTAGCGACTGTCCCTAGGTGTCGGCACATAGGGGCGTTCCCTTTTTGCCGGCAGTTTGGGACGATCCTTTGATGTCTGATGCCCCCAGAGGGGTGTAGTATCACGGCCTACTTTGTTCTTTAAGGCTTTGGTGTTCCGCCTTTTTATGCTTCACAAGGATCGTCGCATGCGCATTTATGCGCATAGTCTTGCGCAACAATGCGCATAACTGCGCAAACATCTGCCAACTATGGCTAAATAATGACCGATAAGCAAATAAATACGCAAACACGAGCAGATACGCGCGCAATTGTGCGACTATAGGGTTGTTAGAAATGAAGGACTTCCGATGACTCAGGAGGCACATAAAGGCTGATTCCAAACAGGCTCCGCTCGATGCTGAGGCCGCCGCCAAGGCGGCTTTTGCTTCGGTTCTG
>URTW01000135.1 GCA_900550815.1 uncultured Collinsella sp. | reverse complement strand
GAATTGCCGCCCGAGCAGCCGGCGACTACGCCCTGCTGCACGCGCAGTTTGCCGCCGACGTTCTTGTCGAGCAGCCTAAAGCGCGGCTTGCCCTCGCCGATCTTGGCGGCCTCGAGCTCCACCTCGTGAAGGATGTCCTCGAGGTTCTCGTTGAGCTCGTCGATCTCAAAGCCGTTGGAAGGATGGAACGGCAGCGCGATCATGGGCTTGATGCTCGACAGGTCGACCTCGACGCAGCCGTCGTAGTAGGCGACATCGGCGGGCTTGAGCTCGCGGTAGTCGTCCCCGCGGCCGTGCATGGTCAAAAACGCGTGCGTGTCCTCGTCGGTGGCCCAGATGCTCGACAGGCAGGTGGTCTCGGTGGTCATGACGTCGACGCCGTTGCGGTAGTCGGTCGTCATGCTCGCGATGCCGGGACCCACAAACTCCATAACCTTGTTCTTGACGTAGCCCTTGGCAAAGACGGCGCGGATGATGGCGAGCGCAACGTCGTGCGGGCCGACGCCGGGGCGCGGGGCGCCCGTGAGGTAGATGGCGACGACGCCGGGATAGGCAACGTCGTAGGTGTCGCGCAGCAGCTGCTTTGCCAGCTCGCCGCCGCCCTCGCCCACGGCCATGGTGCCCAGGGCGCCGTAACGGGTGTGCGAGTCGGAGCCCAAGATCATCTTGCCGCAGCCGGCGAAGTTCTCACGCATAAAGGAGTGGATGACGGCGATGTGCGGCGGGACGAAAATGCCGCCGTACTTCTTGGCAGCCGAGAGACCAAAGACGTGGTCGTCCTCGTTGATGGTGCCGCCCACGGCGCACAGCGAGTTATGGCAGTTGGTGAGCACGTAGGGCAGCGGGAACTGCTCCATGCCCGAAGCGCGCGCCGTCTGGATGATGCCGACAAAGGTGATGTCGTGGCTCGCCATGGCATCGAAACGAATCTTGAGCGCCTCGGGGTCTCCGGACGTGTTGTGTGCCTGAAGGATCGAATACGCGATGGTGCCACGCTTGGCGTCCTCGGGCGTCTGCGTAATGCCGCGCTCGGCAGCCTCGGCCGCAGGCACGACCTCGCTGCCGCCGCGCAGGTAGATGCCGTCCTCGTACAGCTTAACCATACTGTCTCCCACTCTGCCCAAGAGATTTGGGCGCATAGCATACATTCGTTCAATATCGTGCCATAGAACAGTTGCGAGTGGGTTGCGAATCTACACGTTCACTTTATCTCAGTAAAGCATAGAACGAGCCCGGTGTAGTGACATCAGACTTGGTGCAAGGAGTGTCCCAAAGTGCCGGCACAAAAGGAACGTCCCCAAGCGCCAGCCAAAAATGGGAGTGGATAATCCCCCGTTTCTAGCCCTCAAGCGGACCAAAAGTGGGAGATTATCCACTCTCATATTGTTAGGATTTGCGTCGTAGAGCCGCCGTAACTAAAGATCGGTTCCCGCGCCTAGCAGCTTGCGCATGACTTGCTCGGGGTTGACTGAGCCGTCGCGCGGGGCCAGGGCGGTAATCTTCTTCTGCATCTTGTACTCGTGCAGCTCGTCCTCGAGCTGGCGCACGCGGGCGCGGAGCTTTTCGTTCTCGCGCTCGCGCTCCTCGGCACGCTCCTTCATATCGAGAATGCGCACCACGCCGGCAAGGTTGATGCCCTCGTCGGTCAGCTGGTTGATGAGCTCCAGGCGCTCGATATCGGCACGCGAATACAGACGCGTGTTGCCGCCCGAGCGCTGGGGGTTCACCAGGCCCTTGGACTCGTAGACGCGCAGAGTCTGCGGGTGCATGCCGGTCAGCTCGGCCGCCACACTGATCATATACAGCGGTTTGTTCCTATTGTCCTCAGCCATGCTACCTGACCCCTTTCCGTCTCGTTATCGTCCATCATAAGGCCGCGGGCGCGGGCGTGCGCCACGACCGCCCTAGTAAGTCGCCTTGTAACGGTTGACCTTCTCGCGGTAGTCGCGCGTGTCGGCCTCGCGCAGCTTGGTCATGGCATCGCGCTCGTCATCGGACAGGTTCGTGGGAACCTGCACCTTAATCTCGACGAGCAGCGCGCCTGTGCGGCCACGGTGCTTAACGTCGGGCGCACCCATCTCCTTAAAGCGGAACTTCTTGCCCGTCTGGGTGCCAGCGGGCACCTTCAGACGAACCGTCGCGCCGCCGGGCGTGGGCACATCCACCGTGCAGCCGAGCGCCGCCTCATAGACCGAGATAGGCACCTCCATGGTCACGTCGGCACCTTTACGCTTAAACAGCGGATGCTCCTCCACGTGCGTGGTCACGACCAGGTCGCCGCGCTCGCCGCCGGCAACGCCATACTCGCCGCGACGTTTGTAGCGCAGCTTGCCGCCGTCGACCGCGCCCGCAGGCACCGAGACCGTAATGGTCTGCTGCTCGCCTGTCGAGGGAATGCGGTAGGTGACCTTGTGCGTCACGCCGCGGAACGCGTCCTCGGCCGAAACATCGACGGTCAGCGACAGGTCGCCGCCCTTGCGAGCACGGCTGCGACCCGCGCCGGCACCGGCAGCGCCCGCAGCCCCGGCAAAGCCCGAGCCCCAATCGCTGCCCCAGGCGCCGTTGCCGCTAAAGATGCTGTCGAAGATATCGCCCCAGCCGCTGGCACCCGCGCCGGCACCGTAGCCGCCGCCATACGCGCCGCCTGCGCCCGGCATGCCGCCAAACATGAGCATCTGGTCGTACTCTTTGCGCTTCTTCTCGTCCGAAAGCGTCTCGTAGGCCTCGCTAATCTCCTTGAACTTGGCCTCGTCGCCGCCGGCATCGGGGTGATATTTTTGCGCGAGCTTGCGAAACGCGCTCTTGATCTCTTTGTCGGAGGCGCTCTTGGATACGCCCAGGATGTCATAGAAGGTTTTGCCTGCAGCCATCGTAGCTCCTCTCCTGTTACATCCGCCGCCCCTGCGGACGGCGGCTCATGCTGTCATATGGCACTTGGCCAGAAAGGGCCCCGGGTGTTGCCCCGGGGCCCTTCTCAATTACTCCTCGGTGCCCTCGGCCGTATCGGCCGCGGCATCCTCGGGCGCCACTTCGGGCTCCGGTGCGGGGCGCTTCTCGCCACCGTAGGTCACCGTCACCATCGCGGAACGCAGGATGCGGTCCGCCATGCGGTAGCCCTTCTGGTACACGTCGTTGACGGTCTCGTCGTACTGCGATGCGTCCTCGACACGCCCCACGGCCTGGTGCTCGAGCGGATCGAACGCCTCGCCCTTGGGGTCGATGGGCTCAACGCCCTCGTGCGCAAACACATCGAGCAGCTTGGCATGCACCGCGTCAACGCCATCGACGAACTGCTTAAAATCGTCGGAAAGCTCCTGGCTACGGGCATGGTCGATTGCACGCTCGATATCGTCAACCACCGGCAGCAGCGCAGTGACGAGCTTCTCGGTCGCGCGCTCGCGCTCGGCGATGCGCTCGTTGGCGGTGCGGCGACGGAAGTTCTCCCAGTCGGCCTGTAGACGGGCGGTGCGCTCGGTGGCGTCCTTTGCCTTGTCCTCGGCGGCCTTCTGAGCCTCTGCCGCGGCATCGAGTTCGTTGCGCACGTCGGCAAGCTCCTTTTGGGCCTGCTCGAACTTGAGCTTAAAGTCGTTGTCGGCGGCTTCCTCACCGGCGCGGATAGCAGCTTCCACCATCTCGTCCTCGGTCATCGTCGCCTCCTTGTTGGAATCCTCTACCTGGTTCTCGGCAGCCTCGGCGGCCGGGGCCTCGTTGGCCTCGGTATCGTCGACGGCCTCTACGGGAATCTTCACGTCCTTCTCCTCAGAGTCAACGGGGGCGGCGCCAGCGGCAGCCGCCTCCGTGCGAGCTTTACGGGCGGACATGATTACTTGTCCTCGTCGTCCACAACCTCGTAGTCGGCGTCGACAACGTCATCGTCGGCAGGCTGGGCGCCGGCGGCACCGTCGGTCTGCTGCTGAGCGTCGGCGTAGACAACCTGGGCCAGCTCGTAGGCCACAGACTGCAGGGACTCGCCGGCGGCCTTGATGGCCTCGACGTCAGAGCCCTCGAGCGCCTTCTTGGCGTCGGCGATAGCGGCCTCGGCCTTGGACTTCACGTCGGCGGAAACCTTGTCGCCCAGCTCGTTGAGGGTCTGCTCAGTGGAGTAGCACAGGCTGTCGGTCTGGTTGCGGACCTCGACCTCTTCCTTCTGTTTCTTGTCCTCCTCGGCATGAGCCTCGGCGTCCTTGACCATGCGATCGACTTCGTCGTCGGACAGAGCAGTGGAGCCAGAAATGGTGATCTGCTGCTCCTTGCCGGTGCCCTTGTCCTTAGCGGAGACCTTGACGATGCCGTTGGCGTCGATGTCGAAGGTAACCTCGATCTGCGGCACGCCGCGACGGGCAGCCGGGATACCGGTCAGCTGGAACTTACCGAGCGACTTGTTGTCGCGGGCAAGCTCGCGCTCGCCCTGGAGCACGTTGATCTCGACGCTGGTCTGGTTGTCGGCAGCGGTGGAGTAGACCTCGGTCTTGGAGGTCGGGATCGTGGTGTTGCGGTCGATCATCTTGGTCATGATGCCGCCCATGGTCTCGACGCCCAGCGACAGCGGGGTAACGTCGAGCAGCAGGATGCCCTCGACGTCGCCGGTGAGCACGCCGCCCTGGACGGCAGCGCCGTCAGCAACGACCTCGTCGGGGTTCACGGACATGTTGGGCTGCTTGCCGGTCATGGTCTTGACCAGATCCTGGACAGCGGGCATACGGGTGGAGCCGCCGACGAGGATGACCTCGGTCAGATCGGAGAGCTTGAGCTTGGCGTCGCGCAGGGCGTTGGTGACAGGCTGCTTGCAGCGCTCGAGCAGGTCGCGGGTGATCTTCTCGAACTCGGCGCGGGTCAGCGTGTAGTTGAGGTGCAGCGGGCCGGACTGGTTCATGGTAATGAACGGCAGGTTAATGGTGGACTGCTGCGCCGCGGAGAGCTCCTTCTTGGCGTTCTCTGCAGCCTCCTTCAGACGCTGCAGGGCCATGGGGTCCTGACGCAGATCGCCGCCGTTCTCCAGCTGGAACAAGTCGGCCATCCAGACGAAGAAGCGCTGCTCCCAGTAGTCGCCGCCCAAGTGCATGTCGCCCGAGGTGGACAGAACCTCAAACACGCCGTCGGCGAGGTCGAGGATGGAGACGTCGAAGGTGCCGCCGCCCAGGTCGAAGACCAGGATGCGCTGGTCGGTGCCCTGCTTGTCCAGACCATAGGCAAGAGCGGCAGCGGGCGGCGCGTTGAGGATACGCTTGACGTTGAGGCCGGCGATCTTACCGGCGTCCTTGGTGGCCTGACGCTGGGCGTCGTTGAAGTAGGCCGGGACGGTGATGACCGCTTCGGTCACGGGTTCGCCGAGATACTTCTCGGCGTCGGCCTTCATCTTTGCGAGCGTCATGGCGCTCACCTGCTCGGCGGTGTAATCCTTACCCTCGATGTTGACGACGGCACGGCCACCCTGGCCCTCCTTGACCTCATACGGCACGGTCTTGATCTCGGAGGTGCACTCGGAGTACTTGCGGCCCATGAAGCGCTTGATGGAGAACACGGTGTTCTTGGGGTTGGTGACCGCCTGGTTCTTAGCGGCCTTACCCACGACGCGGTCGCCGTCGGCACGGAAGCCCACGACGGACGGGGTGGTGCGGTCGCCCTCGGCGTTCACGATAATGGTCGGAGAACCGCCCTCGAGGAC
>URTW01000134.1 GCA_900550815.1 uncultured Collinsella sp. | reverse complement strand
GTGTATCCCTCTTGGGGCTCGCACCCCGTTCGTTTGCAGCGCTGTTCGGCAGCTCCACCGGCTCAGGTATCAGCCACTAACTCACCGTCTCCTCGCCAAAGCGATACAGCTCCTCGTTGACCTTTTGGAGGCTGCACCCGCGATCGATGCAAAAGATGATAATCGCATCGCGGCGGTCCTTACAATTGAGGATGTTGGCACCCGCCGCCGTCAAGGCGCGGTTGGTCTCCTTGAGCGTTAGCGCCATGGCGAAGGCAATCTGCAGAACCTTATTGCGGCTCGGATGACGCGCTCCGGTAAACATCTGATAGCCAAAGGTCTCATTGAGATCGGCCATACGAACCACGCGCGAGCGCTCCAAGCCCTTTTCCTGCAGCATCTGCTTCAGGTAGTCCGAAAGCGACGGGGTGGCAAAGTCGTGCTCCTTGATATAGCCATCGATGTTTGGCGCGTCGAGAAGCTCATTGAGTAACTCGTCAGTCAGCTTTTTATCGGGCATACGGCTTCACCTCCCCCAGTGCATGCAACATGCTAGAAACCACTTACGTCCGAACGCTCCCAGCTAGCAACCTGGTCGGGAGACACTGTACCCAGCGCCTCGAACTTCCAGGAGCCGCCCGCCTTCAGATGATTGGTGTTTGCAAGAGCCGTTCCAACCTGGTTGCCATCGGCATCATACAGAACATACTCAATCTGAATGTAGCTCTTTTCCTTGTCCGTGTTATTGGTCAGCGTGCCCGTGATCTTATAGGCAAACTGATTGGAGGTGTCTTCAGCCTCATCAGCAATGGCATACGGTTCTTGCGGTTCTTTTTGCTCCTCAGCCTGCTGTGTCGTCTCGGCAGGTTTTGCCGAATCGCTCGCAGACGAATCGGTTGAATTGCCACCCATAGAGCCCACGGCACCGACGATAACCAGCACCACGATGACGCCTAGGACAATCTTGCCGATCGGCTTCTTTCCCTCTTTTGCCATTATTCATCCTTCCTACGATCCGGCTACCGCGCCGGCTTACAGCACATCGTAGAAAGGATTGAACTTGAATTCATTAGCTGAGAGCTAAGGCTGCAGTAAACGGCCAATGCAGTTATCCAAACGCCGAGCAAACGCACTTTGCGCAACCGTCTGCTGGCAGCGCGTCAACCCACCGTTACGGATTCCCCAGTAAAGGCGCTGATCATCAACAGGACAAAGAACACCAGGTAGCTGGCACTCAGCGGGTACGCAATAATCAGGAAGACGACCCAGCCGACAGTGGTTTTACCGTCGGCACGGCGTTGCTCGCGATTGCGGCAAAGCCAAATCGTCACGCCAATGGCCACAATCAACAGCACAAGTGCCGCTGCGGCCAGTCCAGCAAGCGCAAACATCACGCCAATGCTCACAGCAATAACCGGGAGCAGCAGCAAGCCGCACCCGCACCCACCAGGACTATACACGGCAGTCTGTCGGCGCTTCATCATCACTCCAAGTTAAGCAATCGTTTGTAGACATCGAGGCCTTTGAGCAGGATTTCCTCGTCAAAGAGCATGGTATCAGTGTGAAGAGCGCTCATCGCATAGGCTGGGCAGCCATCAGCGTCAATCGGGTTTTCTTGCCCCTCTGGCACACCCGTGCCCAGCAAGAAGAACACGCCCGGCAGGTGGCGCTGGTAAAAGGCGAAGTCCTCGGAAATCAGCAAAGGCTCATCCACGAGCTGCAGCTCAGGCAAGGCAGGCGCGACATTGGCAAATAGCTCGGGGTCGTTGTCGACCGGCGGATAGCCCTCGGCAAAGTCGAGATCGTACGTGCAGCCCGTTGCGGTGCACGCCTCGTCGAGCACACGGCGCACGCCCTCGCGTGCCCGGTCGAACATGTCGTCCGTAAACACACGCAGGCTGCCGGCAACATGGGCCTCCCCCGCCACCGCGTTGCAGACCGTACCGGCCTGCAACAGACCAAACTTGCCGATACAGGGCTCGTCGGTGCCCAGCTCGTCCATCAGCTCGCGCTCGGCAACCAGAAACTTCGCTGCCGCCAACGCGGCATCGTGCGACTCCTCGACCGGCACACCATAGGTCTTAGCAATATGGATACTCGTACCGCGAATATGGATATGCGTCTCGCTCGAACGCGCCAGCAGTGGGCCGGAACAGCTCGCCAACGTGCCGGCAGGCAGATCGGACCACACGTGAAAGCCAAAAATGCGGTCGACCCCATAGCATTCGAACACGCCGCTCTCGCATACCGTCTTGGCACCACCGGTCGTTTCCTCGGCCGGCTGGAACACAAAGAGAACGTTGCGCCTAATGGCGCCCGGCTGTTCGCGAATCGTACGGTCGACATACGTCGCGGCGGCAAGCGCCATGGCCATGTGTCCGTCATGTCCGCAAGCATGCATCTTGCCGGGATGGGTCGAGGCAAAGGCCGCTCCCGTCGCCTCCGCGATGGGCAGCGCATCCATATCGGCGCGAATCGCCGTGGCATGCGCGGCATCAACGCCGGCGTCGAAGAAAGCACAGACGCAGTTGGGGCACGGATGGGTCACTTCGCAGGTGAGCGGTGCCAACACGCCCTCGATATAGGCAATGGTTTGCGGAAGATCGAAATCGAGCTCCGGAATGCGATGGAGATCGCGGCGATAGCGACGGAGTTCTTGGAGCTCGGTCATAGAGGATCCCTTCGTGAGGCATATCTGTTGCAACTTATTGTGATACAGGATTGTGGCACACATGTTTCCAGCATATTGCTGCATTTTTTAAACGTTATATACGAATACTCTTGTTTGCTAAAGTGCAACGTGGTAGGGTCGTTACCACTTGATAGAGGCGCGGGCACGAAGAACCGCGGGCGAGCCGGCAGGCTTTGACCCCGTGGGGAGGCGAAACCCGCCGAACTGGGCTTTTCGGGCGCGAACAACCTGGTGGGCCTGCGGGAAACACCCACAGGACTGTCTGCAGCAATGCGGGAGCGCTATCCGGACATTGGGTCCACGCTATGCGGATTCGATGCGCAGATGGCGCCGTCTGGATAGCGAGGTTTACGGGACATGGCATTGACCCCCAACGAGGCATATGCGGCCAAGCAGCCGTTTGTGGACAAAGAGACACTCGAGCATATCGTCGAGCAGTTCCCCACGCCGTTTCATCTATACGACGAGGCGGGCATCCGCCGCAACATGCAAGAAGTGCGCGACGCCTTTGCATGGAACCCGGGCTTTAAGGAATACTTTGCCGTCAAGGCCAATCCCAACCCGGCGCTCATCTCCATTCTCAACGAATACGGCTGCGGCTGCGATTGCTCGAGCTATACCGAGCTCATGATCGCCCGATCGCTGGGTATCACGGGACACGACATCATGTTCTCGTCCAACGACACGCCGGCTGCCGACTTTGAGCTCGCCGACAAGTTGGGCGCCATCGTCAACTTTGACGACATCAGCCACATCGAGTTCTTTGAGCGCGTGGCGGGGCCCATCCCCAAGACGGGCAGCTGCCGCTTTAATCCAGGCGGTCTGTTCCAGCTCTCCAACGGCATCATGGACAACCCGGGCGACTCCAAGTACGGCATGACCACCGAGCAGCTCTTCGAGGCCTTCCGCATGCTCAAGGCCAAGGGCGCCGAGGACTTTGGCATCCACGCATTCCTTGCCAGCAACACTGTCACCAACGACTACTACCCCAAGCTCGCGCGCATCCTCTTTGAGCTTGCCGTACGCCTGGAGCGCGAGACCGGCGCACACGTCGCCTTCATCAATCTGTCCGGCGGTGTCGGTATCCCCTACCTGCCCGAGCAGCAGGCCAACGACATTCACGCCATCGGCGAGGGGGTGCACACGGCCTACGACGAGATCCTGGTTCCCGCCGGTATGGACGATGTGGCCATCTGCACCGAGATGGGCCGCTTTATGATGGGCCCCTACGGCTGCCTGGTCACCAAGGCCATCCACGAGAAGCAGATCTACAAGGACTATATCGGTGTCGATGCAAGCGCTGTCGATCTGATCCGCCCTGCCATGTATGGCGCTTACCACCACATCACGGTGATGGGTCAGCCGAGCGGCGCCGACAAGGCCACAGCGCCCGTCACGAACACCTATGACATCACGGGCAACCTATGCGAGAACAACGACAAGATCGCTATCGATCGCAAGCTGCCGCATATCGACATGGGTGACCTGCTTGTAATCCACGATACCGGTGCGCATGGCTACTCCATGGGCTACAACTACAACGGACGGCTGCGCTCGGCCGAGGTCCTGCTGCGCCCCGATGGCGCGGCCGACCTCATCCGCCGCGCCGAGCGCCCGGGCGATTACTTTGCCACGCTCGACGTGCTGCCGTGCGGCCGCGAGCTGCTGGCCAAGTCGCGCGCCGAAAGTGCCCGCCGCCGCGCCCAAGACGAGCGTCTGGCAGTCGCAGCTCAATGGAACAAACGCATCCAGATCGCGGAGGCGAAGGAGAAGAACATGGACATCCGCAATCTCGAGGGCTCAATCGTCGCCCTCGTCACTCCGTTTAAAAAGGACGGCAGTGTCGACTTTGACGCGCTTGGGCGCCTTATCGATTTCCACCTGCAAAACGGCACCGACGCCATCCTCACCCTGGGCACCACCGGTGAGAGTGCCACGATGACCGATGACGAGGACAACTCCGTCGTCGCCGCCGTGGTCAAGCATGTTGCAGGACGCGTCCCCGTCATCGCCGTCTCGGGCTCCAACTCCACGCAGACCATGCTGACCAAGTCGCTCTCCTACCAGGGCTTGGGCGCCGATGGCCTGCTGCTCATTACCCCCTACTACAACAAGTCTAACGAAGAGGGTATCTATCAGCACTTTAAGACCGTCGCCGCCGCCGTGGACATCCCCTGCATTCTGTACAACATCCCCGGCCGCTGTGGCTGCGGCATCAGCGAGCGCAACGTAGAGCGCTTGGCTGCGCACCCCAATATCATGGGTATTAAGGAAGCCTCGGGCAACGTCGCCTACGCGGCCAAGATTGCCCACCTGCTGTCCGACGACTTCCGCATGTACTCGGGTGAGGATGCCCTCACCGTGCCGCTCATGAGCCTGGGCGCCTCGGGCACCATTAGCGTGTGGGCCGACGGTCAGCCGCAGCTCGTGCATGACATGTGCCGCGCCTATCTGGACGGTGACGGGGCACGCGCCCGCGATATTCAAATTGCCGGCCAGCCGCGCATCAACGCCCTCTTTAGCGAGGTCAACCCCATCCCCGTTAAGGAAGCGCTCGCCCAGATGGGCATAATCGAGGCAAACTACCGTATGCCGCTGTGCCCCATGGCAGACGACACGCGATCCGCACTTACCGATGCTCTGAAGGGAGCTGGTCCGCTTGATTAAGACCGTCATTATGGGAACGGGCCGCATGGGCTCGCTCATCCGCACTACCGCCGAAGGCATTGTCGACGCCGGCGGGCAGCCCGTTTTTGATATCGTCGGACTGATCGGTTTTGAGCTGTCCGAGCTCGAGAGCGCCCCGGCAGCCGACGTCATCATCGACTTCTCGAACGTCGTGACCTTCGATGCCGTCGTCGCCTATGTCGAGCGCACGGGCGCCGCGTTGGTCTCGGGCACCACGGGCTACACACCCGATCAGATGGACCGCCTGCGCGAGCTGGGTCAGAACGCCCGCGTCAAGCACTCGGGCAATAACTGCATCGGCATCGCAGCCCT
>URTW01000133.1 GCA_900550815.1 uncultured Collinsella sp. | reverse complement strand
GGCGGTGGTGGGCTGTACGGTCCCGGTGGCATGCGACGGCATCGACAACAGCTGCACCCGCAGCGATTTGTGCTCAACGGGCAAGTTCTGGCGCGGTTTGGACGACGTGATCGAAAAGTACGTCGACGGCGTGACGCTGGCCGACTTGGCCGCCGTTCCCGAGATCAACTTTGACATCAAGCTGTAGGTTGAGCGCAATTCCTTAAGATTTCGCGGAGGGTTGTTGCCGTTTACCGAGGGGTTGTTGTGCAACAACGGACGAGCTGCAATACTGATTCTATCTTTGCAAACTGCACTTTAACTACACCAATGCAGGGAGGATCTTATGCAGCCCAAGCATTCTGCGATTGTCGCGGGCCTGACGCTGGCGCTTTCGTTCGGTGCCGTTTCCGCGCCGGCACCCGCCGCTGCCGAGGAGCCCACGCCGGGCGTTGCCTCGGATGCCACCGATATCGATAAGGGCCTCTACACCCAGCAGTCCTTCTCGGGCGTGCTGAGGTCGGTCCAGGGTGTCTCGTTTGTCAACGTGACTCCCGAGATGAAGTACTTTACCAAGTACGAGAGCCATGGCAACTACAACCAGGGCTTTTCGTACGGTGACGGCTATAACGCGCTGGGTTATTACCAGTTCGACCGTCGTTGGTCGCTCATTCCGTTTATGAAGCAGGCCTACAACTACAACCCCGAAAAATACAGCATGCTCAAGGATGCGATTGATCGCGGCAGCGAGATTTCCAACGCGAACAATCCCATGTCCGAGAACGGCCAGCTCACCGAGCTGGGCCGTATCGCGCAGGAGGCCTTCCAGGGCGCTTATAACACCGATCCTGTCGAGTTCTCGGCGCTTCAGGACGCTTATGCGTACAACTCGTACTATGCGGTGACCGAGGCGTGGCTCAAGAGCGGCCTAGGCATTGATATTTCTGGCCGCGCCGACTGCGTTAAGGGCATGGTGTGAAGCATCACCAACATGTGCGGCACCGGTGGCTGCAGGGACTTTTTCCGCTGGGCGAATCTTTCCAACGATATGTCCGCCCGCGAGTATGTGACGGCGCTCTCCAATAGCGTGGTCAACAATGTCGCCACCAAGTTTTCAAGTCAGCCCCAGTATCATGAGGGCTGGAAGAATCGTTATAAGAATGAGCTGAAGGACTGCTTGGCTTATATCGCCGAGGACGAGGCGGCCGCTGCGACGCCCGTGCAACCCGAGCCTGCGCCGGCGCCCTCGCCGACACCTGATTCGAATGACGACTCGAGTGACGATGCCAACGATGACAGGATGGATGCGCCCTCGACCGATGCTGACGGTACTGGCTCTGCTAGTGGCACTACCAACGACGGCTCTACCTCGAACGGCTCTGCTGCGGGCGATTCGTCTTCAAGCTCTGCCGGCAATACGGACAGCGACGCTTCTGGTTCGACCGGCGCTGACACCTCTAACTCATCTACCGGCTCGAGCGATTCGTCCGTTGACACCGGCTCTAACAACGGCTCCGGCTCTGACACGACCCCTGATTCCGATGCTTCCAAGGATGACTCGAATAAGGCGCCGGACGCTCCCGTTGCTTCGCCGGACAAGAAGCCTTCTTTCTCCGAGCAGCTTGGTTCTACGCTGGGTTCTTCGCTGATGGCTGGCGTCAATAACGGCTCGACTCAGAACAAGGACAACTCTGATCAGGTTTCCACGGAAAAGACCGAGGCCGCAAAGGGCGACTCAAAGGACATGGCTTCCGAGAAGGCTGATTCCGATAAGGGTCCTAGCTCTGAGGAGAAGAACGAGAAGTCCGCTCAGAAGAAGGACGAGGGTAAGAAGTCTGAACCTGAGGAGAAGGACAAGAGCAAGGACAAGACCGAGGACGGAAAGCAGCAGGGCGAGGACAGCGGTAAGAGCGGTGCTGACAACCAGGTCCAAGAGCAAAATGACTCCAAGACGGTGACCACTACAACCACGACGACTACAACGACCAAGTCATCTGGCGGTAACATGCCCAAGACGGGCGACCTTATCGTTATGGCGAGCCTTGCCAGTGCAAGCTTGGCCACACTGGGCGCTACGTCTATCGTAAGTGGTAAGCATAAGCTCGATCAGCAGAAGAAAGCTTCTGGGGAGGACGGCTCGGAGGAGTAGCCTCTCGGTTACTAGATAACTAAAGAGTCGGGACGGGGCCCGGTGCGAATGCATCGGGCCCCGTTTTGTTGTGCAACGATTAGTTATGCCCCCTCACACCTCTTGTTGCTACCGTTGCCCGATATGTTTGCGCGGCGATATCGGTACGCGCGAGGCGGTCATTACAATTGGCATCGTGCTGCGATTTAGGGGGAACGTTTTGGTGTCTGAACAGGCAAATAATGGTTGTGCTGCCGGCTTTGGCGTGCGTTTGATCGGCTGTGCCGACGATGCGGTTTTGCCCATTGGCATGCACGACTATGCGGAGACTCTTGGTTGCTGCACGCTGGTCGACAAGACCATGTTTATTGCCGATGTGTTGGACTGCGACGCGTCCGTTGTGGTGTGCTGTCGACCCGTGGGTTTTGGCAAGAGCATGAACTTGTCGATGCTCAGGGCTTTTCTGGAGCGTCCAGCGGTCGGTCGCTCTGGTCAGCGTTTGTTTGCCGATGCTCAGATTTGGGATGCAGACGGCGGGCGCTATCGGGATGAGTACGCTTGCTATCCGGTGATATCGCTAGACTTTTCTGGCGCTGCGAGGCGTGGCGCCGCTATTGCCGGCGTCGTGCGCGATGCCCTTTCGGGCGAGTGCGCCCGTCTGCTGGCGCTTTTGGAGGCTCCGGATTTAGCTCGAGACAAGGTGCGTCACATCGAACGCGTTGCGCGTGGCGTGGCGAGCGAGGACGAGGTCACCTCGGTGCTTGGCGTGCTCATTGAGCTGCTGGAGATGGCCTGCGATGAACAGGTTGTATTGCTCGTTGATGGGTACGATGCGGCGTGGTCTCGCCGAGCGGGCGCGAGGGGCGCTTCCGACGCCGATCCGGCAGAACTACTTGACCGTGTGCTGTTTGACGCCATTGCCACTGTGCGCGATTCGTTGCGGCTGACGTGTCTGATGGGGGAGTGTCCCGGTCCTGCCGAAGCGGCGCTTTCTTCGCGCGGCTGCTCGTATTGTCTGACGACGCCGCTGTCGGCGTGGTGTGACCGTTGGTTCGGCTTTTCGGATGCCGAGGTCCAGGCTCTGTTGAGTCATGCTGGGCGCGAGGAATATCTGGATGATGCGCGTGAATGGCTCGAGGGATATCGGTTTGGTAGGGTCTATTGCTCGAGTCCAGCGCGTGTGATCGGTTTTCTGGGCCGAGGCTGCACGGCGCCTGTGCGTGCCGATCTGTATGGATATGCCGATTGCCTGAGTAGGGTAGTTGCCGGGTGGAATCTCGACCGCCTTTCGGTCTTGTTTGATTTGCTCGAGGCCCATGGGTGCGCTGAGGTCCCGCTTTGTTTGGGCACTGCAGAGCCAGATGTCTCGCCTGACGATGGCATGTGGACAGCGCTGTATCTGTCCGGTTTTCTCACGACGGATATGACTGAGGAGCCAGAGCATGGCGATCGCCTCCGTGCTTTGCGATTGCCCAATAACGAGCTTCGCCAGGCCTTGCGTCTAGTGATTATCGAGTGGTTTGAGTGCGCTGCAGAAGACATTCGAGACGTCGATGCGTTTCGCGACGGGCTGTGCCATGGGAACGAGGATACCGTGAGGCGGGCGTTAAGCCGCATCTTGGGAGATGCGGGAATCGGTGCGACCGACCCAGATACACCGCTGTCATATCACCTACTCTTGCAAGGACTCTGCTTTGGATTGCCGGGCTATGTCAATCCTGCTTCGAGGCGAAAGTGTGGCGCGGGTCGCTGGGACATCCAGGTTTTCCCTACGGGCGCTGTGTTCGACGTAGCAGACACGATCGGCATGCTGGACGAGCGCCCGCTGATAACGATTAACTTGATGCATGACCCCGATGTGGATGCGCTGGGCCTGGAATTGCTGGCCGTGCAGTCGCTACTCGACATAGAGCGCGACGGCATCGACGAAATCCGTGTACCGCGCCCCGGCGTGGGTCGCATGCGCTGGGGGTTCGGTTTTGATGGGCAGCATGTGGCTACGGTGTGCCAGCGGCTTTAAGCGCCGAGGTGTTTCCGGCTTCCGTTACTCGAAGTCCTTCATGGGTGGCATGGGCTTCCAGTCGGGGTCCTTGATGATCTTTCGGGCGTCCTTCATGCCGCGGCGCAGCGCCGGAATGCCGGTCTTAAAGCACTTGTCAACGGCAGCCAAGCGAATGAATTCCTTGCAGAAGGTCGCGGCGTTGCCCAGACGGAACAGCACTGGGTGGTAGTCGCCGTAGATCTGCATGTAGCGTGCCAGATAACCGCGGTTGCGCATGATGTAGTAGCGGTTGGTGTCGCTCGTAGAGTTGAGCTGGCGCTTGCCGGCGATGTCCCAGTTAGAGACGGCGCGGGCGCGCTTGAGCACCAGGTCGGCCACAACGGCGGCGGGGAAGTGCTGGCTGGCCACGTAACCATAGCAGGCATCGTCGCCGTAGATGAAGAATCGCGCATCGGGCAGGCCGATCTTGTCGACCACGCGGCGCGAGAACATGCCGCCCTCAAAGCATAGCTGGTTCATGGCGCGGTAGCCCTCGGGTCCCAGGTCCCACTTGGCGACAGGGTTGGGAATGCCGAGTGAAAGGATGAGTTGGTATTGCCAAAAGAAGGCGCCGCCGTCAAAGTCCAGGCGCGAACCCTGGATGACATCGTAGCGGTCGGTCCACTTGGCAAGACGCTCGATGCCTTCGGGGATGACGAGCACGTCGTCGTCCATCACCCAGAACCACTGGGCGCCCAGGTCGTAGGCGCACTTGGTGCCGGCGGAGAAGCCGCCCGCGCCGCCACCGTTTTCAAGCTGCGGCGCGTAGATAACGCGGTCGGTGCCGCCCTGCGCGTCAGGTTGCTCGGTGTCGATGCCCCACAGGGTGGCGAGGCGATCGTTGAATGCGGCGCACATGGCCTCGGTCTCGCGTGAATTCTCGTTATCGACAATCACGATGCGCCAGGGCGCGGCCGTGAGCTCGGTCATGGAGTCGAACAAGTTGGCCAGGAGTTCCTGGCGCTTGTACGTAACGACGACGATGGCGAGCTTGTCGATGGGAGCGGGAAGGGTTGAAGGCATGGGGCAATATATCCTTTCACGCGCGGCGGGCGAGTGCTGCGCGGAAGCTATCGAATACGTCCTTGGGACTGTCCTATTGTAAAGGCTCGGCGCACCTTAGCGGCAAGCTTTGAATAAAACGCAGGAACCTGCCATGGCTGTAGCGGCTTTAGGGTCTGACGGCAGCGTGTCTATTGCCGCTTGGGCTTGCGAGCGATAGGGCTTCTAGCTGCGTCGATGGTGAGAAGCGTCAGGGCAAAGACGATGCTAATGACGGTACCCGTGACGATACAAATAACTGCCGGGCTGTTTTGGCTGACCAGTATGTTTGCGAGCAACGTATTGAAGACGGGACGCCACAGGCTATTGGTGAGCGACTGCATCACATAGAAACCGAGCGTGGCGGTCGATAAGGTGACGATGGCACCTGCAGTCCGCGAATTGCCTGAGGCACTGCGTCGGGTAGCCGCAAAGAGCAGGGAGGCGGCAGCGAGGGCAAACGAGATCAGCGAGGGCGAAATGTAGGAGACGCTAGACAAACAACAGAACAACACGATA
>URTW01000132.1 GCA_900550815.1 uncultured Collinsella sp. | reverse complement strand
TGAGCTGTAGGGCAGCCGACAGGCAGCGGGCCGCGGTGAGGGCGGCGACGTTGACGCCGCGGTTGCGGAGGGTGATGTAGCAGGTGTCGTTGACGGTGCGCATCTCCTCGCGCGCGGACTCGTCGAGGGAGCGCAGCGCCCTGTCCTCCTCCTGCTCGCGGCGCATGTTCGCGCCCGCCTCGCGCCAGCCCTCCTTGAAGGCATCGGCGCAGTCCTTGAGAAAACCCATTGAGATCGCCTAGCCCCTCTCGTCCTGCTCGCCCATGTACCAGACGCCGCGGCCCTTGCAGACCACGGGCTCGTCGCCCGGCCCGGCGAGGATGTCGTCGTACTCGCCGCTATGGCTGTCCGCCGTGCGCATGACCGAGGAGCGGCCCCGGGTGTAGTTGCGCACCACGGCGCCGTAGTCGGACGTCTCGGCGAGCACCGGCTGGCCGTTGACCGGCTCCATGTCGGGGTCGACGAGCAGCAGGGCGTCGTGCGGGAAGCGGTTGTCCATGCAGCCGCCCTGGGCGTGGACCATGAAGCCGCGCGGGTGGGCGTCGGCCACGGCGGCCGGGACCTCGACCTCGTCGCAGAGGTCGCCCTCGTCCTCGAAGTCGCCCATGTGTGCGTACCCGAGGAGCGGGACCATGCGGGAGGTGCCCTTGTTCGCGGCCTCGGTGGCGTCCTCTCCCATGAGTTCGGCCACCGTCGTGTCGAAGAGGTCGGCGAGTTGACGAAGGATAGGCGTCCTCGGCGTGGCGCGGCCGCATTCCCACTGACTTACCGACGAGTAGGTAAGACCGAGCGTGTCCGCCAACTCTGCCTGCGTGAGGCCCAACTCGTCGCGGTGTGCGCGAATCTTCTTCCCGAGGTCCATCTTTTCACCCCTTTAGGTAAATTACAATTTCCCTTTAATTTTATTAAAAAAGTAGTTTGAATTATCTTGAATGTGTTGTAATATGATTACAGCGAAAGGAGGACGGGATGACAGAAACGTTGAGAGAGGTCCGAGAGCGCAAGGGCGTCAAAAAGGGCGCAGTAGCCGAGGCGATGGGCGTCACCTACCCCACCTATCAGCGGTACGAGGAGACGAACCGAATGCCCACCGACGCATTCGACGCGGCCTGCCGCTTCTTGGGCGTCTCGCGAGATTCTATTTTTTTGGCCAACGACTTGAATTAAATTAAAGTCACAAACGGAACGGAGAGAACCATGAACGAAAACTTCATCGACATCGAGCTGGGTGGATGGAACATCCCCGAGGCCATCACGGTCGAGGCCGAGCCCGCCGAGGCCCGCGACTTTTCCGACTTCGAGCTGTAGGGGAGGGCGACATGATTCAACTGATTATCGGAGCGGGTCTGGGACTCGGCGGCGTGGCCGCCGCCGTCGCCATCAAGCGATATAACGAGGCCGAGCGCGAGAAGGCCGCCGGGCCCGAGGACTGTTGGGGCAACAAGTACGAGGCCCGCATCGTCTCGCCCGCGTGCGCCCTGCCCCTCGTCCTGGTAGGTGCCGTCATCGCCGCCTCCGCCTGCCTCTACACGCAGGACACCGGCGAGGTCTGCGTCATCCGCAACCTCGGCGGCTCGCTCGCCGGCTCGACCTCCGAGGCCGGTTTCCACGCAAAGGCCCCCTGGCAGGACGTCGTGACCTACGACGTCCGCAACAACCTCATCAACTTCTACGGGGACACCGACTACGAGGTGGACGGCGGCTCCTACGAGGGCAAGCAGGTCTCCATCAACGACAAGTCGGGCGCCAGCGCCAACATCGACATCCAGGTCAACTACTCCCTGAACCCCGACGCCGCGCTCAGCCTCTACAGCGAGTACGGCACGCAGGAGAGCTTCGTCGAGAAGTACATCTCCAACGACGTCCGCGCCGTCACCCGCGAGGTCTCGGGCGGCTTCGACACGGTGACGATGCTCACCGACCGCTCCCAGTTCACCCAGGCCGTCCAGAAGGCCCTCACCGAGAAGTGGAAGGGCATAGGCCTCACGGTGGAGCAGGTGAGCGTGCAGGACGTCCGCTACCCGAAGATCATCACCAAGAGCGACAGCGAGGCGCAGGCGGCCGAGGTCGCCAAGCAGAAGGCCCAGAACGAGCAGGAGACTGCCAAGGTCCAGGCCGAGACCAAGAAGATCGAGGCCCAGGGCGAGGCGGACGCGAACGCGGTCCTCGCGAACTCGCTCAACGACCAGGTCATCCAGCAGCACTACATCGACGCGCTCAAGAGCATCGGCAAGGACGGCAACCTCGTCGTCGTGCCCGAGGGCTCCCAGCCGATCGTGGGCACGAAGTAGGGGCGGTGGCGATGTTGAACCTTATCCATGCGGCCGTCCGGGTCTTCCTCGACGTTCTCGCGGTCGCGTTCGTGCTAGAGCACACCCGCGAGCTTCATGAGAAACATCGCGAGATCAACGACGCGCCCAAGCAGGTCGCAGGCGTCGTTGATGAACCCGGCGAGGACGATCGCGGCGCTGATGCGAGGGTGCCGCTCGACCCAGTCGACGAGCCGCACGAGTAGGGGGCCCGCTGGTCGGACGTGCTTCGGGCGATATGTCTGGCGGCTCCAAATCATGCCCCGAAGCCTACCGCGTTCATAACGCGGACACGCGGGTATTGCCGCTCAGGCAATGCCCGCGGGCCCCATCCCCGGGGCGGCACCGTTGCCCCGCGGCTCTCCGATAACCATCCGCGGGGACGTTCCCTACCGGTGCCGTGCCGGGGGCGAGGCCCCGAAAGCAAGCAACAAACAAGAGCCGCCCGGTGTGGAAAGCGGGGACGGCTCCAGACCTGAAAGGAGGTCACTCATGGATTCTAGCAGAGCCAAAACGTTCCAGCAGATGGCCGACGAGCTTGGCATCAGGCACAAGCTGATGTACACGCTGCGCGAGGCGTCGAGGGTGACGGGGGTGCCCTACGACACGCTGCGCATCGAGTGCAAGGCGGGCCGCCTGCGCTCGCAGCTGCCCGAGGGGCGCAAGGTGGGGCGCATGGTGCGCCCGGAATGGGTGGAGCAGTGGATTGAAGAGGGAACGCATGGCATCGAGGCTGCTTAGGTGCGCTGCGTACATCGTGCTCCTGTTCGTGGTGAACGCGCTCATGCCCTACGTCCTGCGGGCGATGCTGCTCGCGGCGGATGGCATCCGCGTGGCGCTCGGGATGGGGTCGGTACTGTGATCGGCAGGCGATTCGCGTTCACCGTCCCGTTCGTGGCGGGCAAGCAGCGCCACAGGCTCGACCGCAGGCACGCCCGGATGTACACGCCAAACGAGACCATCCGCAACGAGGCCGCCATCCGCGACGCGGCGCTCGGGGCCATGCGGGAGGCGTACCCGGAGCTCAAGGGGCTGCTGTTCCCGTTCAGGGTGCCCGTCGCGGTGCGCATCGACGTGTACGAGCCGCTGCCCGTGTCGAGGCCGAAGCGCGTCACGTCGGAACCGAACACGTTCAAGCCGGACGCGGACAACATCGCCAAGCTCGTGATGGACGGGATGAACGGGGCGGTCTGGGGCGACGACAGCCAGGTGGCCGAGGTCCACGTGGTCAAGTGGCCCCGTCGGCGCGGCATCGAGCCGCACATGGACATACAGGTATATCGCGGCTGGACAGACCCAGCCGAAGAGAAAAAGTAGAAACGGAGAATGAAATGAAGCGAAAGGCACTCAAGGAACTCATGAGGCAGGCCGTGGGCAACGTCCTCATCAACACGGAGCTCAACGCCGAGGCGCTCGAGCGCGACGTCGACCCGGCGGTGCTCCGCGGCGTCGCCTACGGCATGGCGGTCGCGCCCGTGCTGATGGACGAGGAGCCCATCGAGTTCGACCGCGACTTCCTGGCCGTCATCATCGCGTACGGCAAGAAGTGTGAGGACATCTACGCCGAGAACGGCGCCGTCGCCACTATCTCCAAGCTCTACGGATGCGAGGTGAGCGTCGATGAATAACGAGATTATCGAGTTCAAGGACGATGCGGGCATGCCCGTGAAGTTCACCTCGCAGGACATCCGCGAGCGCCTGTGCCCCAACGCGACCGACAGCGAGCTGGCGCTTTGCGTGGAGCTTTGCAACCGCCAGCACCTGAACCCCTTCACCAAGGAGGTGTACCTGGTCAAGTACGGCAGCGCCCCGGCGAGCATCATCACTTCCTACCAGGTGTTCAACCGCCGCGCGAACAGGCAGCCCAACTACGGCGGCATCGAGAGCGGCGTCGTGGTGCTCCGCGACGGCGAGGTCGGCAAGAAGAAGGGCTCCGCCGTCTACAAGATAATCGGCGAGCAGCTCATCGGCGGCTGGGCAGAGGTCGCGTTCACCGACGGCAAGAAGCCCGCATACGTCGAGCTGGCGCTCACCGACTACAGCACCGGCAAGAGCAACTGGGCGAAGATGCCGGGCGTCATGATCGAGAAGTGCGCCAAGGCCGGCGCGTGGCGCCTGGCCTACCCTGACGAGTTCGGCGGGATGTACACGGGCGAGGAGATGGACCAGCAGGACGAGCGCGACATGGGCGCCGGCGCTCAGACCGTCAAGGCCGAGCGCGTCGAGCCCGTGGCGGACCTGCAGCCCGTGCGCGACCAGTTCAAGCCGTTCATGGCGGCGACTGGGCTCGACAGCGCCGGGGCCATGGCCGCCATCTGCGCCGCCGTGGGCTGCTCGTCGGGCAACATGCACGACATGACGCTCATGCAGGCGCGCCGCGCGGCCTCTTGGATGGAGGAGGAGATCGCGGCACGCAAGGCGCAGCCCGAGCCCGCCATCCCCGAGCCGGAGCCCGCGCCCGTCTATGAGCCCGCGCCCGCCGAGTATGCGACCGACGACGACCTGCTGGGAGGCTTCTAATGGCAGACGAGGTTTTGGCGGTCGAGGCCGTGCCGCTCGAGGAGGACTTCGACACGCTGGTGGCGTCGCTCGCCATCGACGACACGCTCGAGGACAAGCTGGCGAAGCTCAAGAAGAACGTCGATGAGAAGCTGGCGGACTACGTGGACGTCAAGCACATCGAGAAGGACGAGGACTTCAAGGCGGCGAAGAAGTACCGCGCGGCGGTCAACGACGTGAAGAAGCCCATCGAGGCGCAGCGCAAGGCCGCGAAGAAGAAGTACAGCGACCTGCTCAAGACGTTCGACAAGACCATCGGCGAGATAACGGCGCCCATCGACAAGCTATCCGATGAGTACAAGGCCGAGATCGACCGATACGACGGCGAGTGCAGGAAACGCCGCCTCACCGCGCTCAAGGGCCACTACTACGACCTCGCGGGCGAGATGGGTCCGCTGGTGCCCTACGAGCGCATCGCCGACGACAGGTGGCTCAACGCGAGCTTCGGCGAGGTCAAGGCCAAGAACATCATCGAGCGCCGCGTGGGCGAGCTGCTGCACCAGTTCAAGTTCGTCAACGGGCTGGACTACGCGGACGAGTCCGAGAAGGCGTGGGCCGTGGCGTGGTGGACGAGGACGCTGCCGATGGACTCGGGCGAGGTGGCGGCAGCAGTCGCCGCGCACCGCGAGGAGGTGGCCAAGGCCGCCGCGCTCGCGGCGACCTACGAGCAGGCGATGGTGCCCGCACCGGAGCCCGAGCCGGAGCCCGCGCCGCTGCCGCCCGCATTGTCAGCGCTGGCGGACAGGCTGCGGTTGTAGCCGTCCACGGCCGCCTGACTGCCCTCGTACATCGTAGCGATGGCATTGCCCTCGCCGGCAAAATCGTACTTAGGATGATCCTGATTGTAGTTGTTCGCGCGGTAGGC
>URTW01000131.1 GCA_900550815.1 uncultured Collinsella sp. | reverse complement strand
CTGACCTCGGTGAGATCGCAAGGCTTCGGCTTGGGGACGGTGTGGATCACTTCGATGCCGATACCAGCCGTCATTATCACTTTATCTGCTCGGAATGCGGCAGCGTTCTCGACCTGCACACCGAATTTCCGGATTCCTTCGATTCTCTTCACGGGACATCCGTGGATGGAAACCGGATCGACGGACATGCAGTGTATTTTCAGGGGATCTGCCACTGCTGTTTAAACAAACAGCACAGTTAATTTTTCACAACAAATCAGACAATGAAACCCATTGTCATGAATAAGAAAGGGGATTAAAATTATGAAATTCGTATGTTCTGTATGTGGTTTTGTTTATGATGGTGAATAGGCTCCGGAAGAATGTCCTATCTGCCTTGCTCCCGCTTCCAAATTCGTCGCTCAGTCCGGCGAAATGAACTGGGCTGCTGAGCACGTTGTAGGCGTTGCACAGGGCGCTCCGGAGGACATCATGGCTGACCTGCGTGCTAACTTTGAGGGCGAGTGCTCCGAGGATGGTATGTATCTGGCAATGGCTCGCGTTGCACCCGGCGAGGGTTATACGGAACTCGGCCAGTACTGGGAGAAGGCTGCCCACGAGGAGGCCGAGCACGCCGCCAAGTTCGCCGAGCTCCTGGGCGAGGTCGTGACCGACTCCACCAAGAAGAACCTCGAGATGCGCGTTGAGGCCGAGAACGGCGCCACCGCCGGCAAGACCGATCTTGCCAAGCGCGCCAAGGCCGCCGGCCTCGATGCCATCCACGACACCGTGCACGAGATGGCTCGTGACGAGGCCCGCCACGGCAAAGCTTTTGCCGGCCTGCTTAAGCGCTACTTTGGCTAAGCCAACCGCCTGAGACATAACCTCAAGCTCGATGAGGCCCGGACCGTATTGGTTCGGGCCTTTTTCGTGCCTCACGAACTTGTTAACGCCCTGAAATAGGACCGCCTTCGGCATCGGCTTCTCGTCAAAAACTAAGTGAGTAGACTTTTTGGAACTTGCCGAGCACGCCATCCATATTGCTTTATAAAGCCGCAGGTAAATGACTTGTTGCAAAACGGCTTGGTCGCCAAAGTGCCAAAAGTCTACTCACTTAGAACCGCAGCCGTCCACGATCGAGCCATTTTGTGTCTAGCGGGCATCTTTCCGTCGATTACTCCCAATTTTGTCCAGTCAATGAATAGTTCAGACCGGAGTAATGCCTCAGCCCTTTGCTCATCCGAGCTTTTATCACGATATTCAGCATCGAGCATCCTGCATACGGCCTTAACGATCGCGCGGAATCTATCCTCATCCGATATCTGTCTGTGTGTAAGGAGAAGCACATCGTAGCCCATGGCCTGAAGGGCCGTCATGCGGTCAGCGTCACGCAAGCCATCCCCTGCGCGTCCGTGCGAGGCCTTTCCCTGACATTCAATGGCCACCTGTCGCCTGCCGTCCGGCGAAGACAGAAGTAGATCGATATACACACGGGACTTTCCCACAATCGCTCGAGCACTTGTGCTTAACGTCACTTCGACATTGAGCTCTATACCGCAAAACCCTTCGCCTCCCAGGGCTCGCGGCAGTCCAAGCAACAAATACGCCTCGACCTCAAAAGGCGACGCGGCACCCAATGGAACGAGTTGCGATACCGCCATAAATCTATTGCCGTAACGCACCCCGCAAACATCTGAACAAAAGCGGTCAAGGTCTCCGCCCAAAACCAAAGCGTCTCGACGCCATAAATTTGAGGCGGTGCCGCCCTCGGACGGACAGCACACCCAACCGAACGTTGTCGAAATCGCGCCCGAATCAATTGCACGCGAAAGCTCCGCCTCAAGTGCCGCCGGCAGAGCGCACACCGCAAACAAGCCACACATCTCCGCCAATACCAAAAGAAGCTGGAGATCCGTCAGGTGCCGCGACATGATGAATGCCGTCAGTAGAGGAGACGTAATCAAAAACCCATGCTCCGTTTCCAGCACGGATTCCCTGGGAAGCTCACCAAGAAACAGCCGCTGCCTAATGTTGGCTGGACAAGTCCGTTTGTTTCTCGTCCGAACCAATGTATACAACGGAAAACCGAGCGCGACCGCAGCCGTCGGGTTGCGGGCGAGATCATATCGCTGCCGGTCTTCTTCCGGTCGTGGAAGCGGCGGGCACAAAGCGCGGACTTGAGGAGGCAAACGCCAGTACCTAAAAGCCGATATGTCACAAAGTAGATCCTTCATAGGCACAGGAAAACACGAATTTCAACCCAGTCAGTCACGCATTGGCGCGAACGCACCAAAAATGGCGCCGAACGGACTGCCAAGTTTTCAACAGCCCTCCCCAACTGGCCAAAAGTTTGCCAAGAGCTGGACGAAACCCTGTTGAAAACCTCATTTTTTTCTCATGTAGAAGCTTTGCGCGGCAAGTGAGTAGACTTTTTTGAACATCCCGAGCCGGCCGGTCATCCTGCTTTTCAAAACCGCAGGTAAATGCCTTGTTGCAAAACGGTCTGGTCTCCAAAGTGCCAAAAGCCTACTCACTTAGGCTGCAGAGTGCCCCCCATTAGCTGCAATTCCAAGGTAGTTAGTACTTTTGGACTCAGATCGTCATACTGGACAAGAATATGAGTTGAGTTTTCAGGGGCAGATGCGCCATCGGCACACCAAAAACAGTCACCGATATCGATAAAAGGGATGCTCGAGCGCGTGAGGACCTGCGCAAAAGAGCTTCCGCCCGTTCCGCGCTCCGCAACCACAGTGCAGTAAAGGCCCGCGTCTGCATGCTCGATCGAGACCTCTCCTGCCGGAAATACCTTCCGCACAAGCGCCATCAGGCCATCACGCGCCTCGCGAGCACGAACGCGCACGCGGTTCACGTGTCGCTCGTAATCACCCGATTCCAGCAAACGAGCCAAAGCGACCTGGTCAACAGAACTCACCGACGAGGCGTAAAAACCAAGGTTGCGCCTAAACCGCTCCATCAGCTCGTCGGGCAGCACCATGTACGCTAGACGCAACGCCGATGACAGGCTCTTCGAAAACGTGTTGGTGTAGATAACCGACTGAGCGGCATCGATTGACGCGAGCGCGGGAATCGGTTTGCCGGCAAGGCGAAACTCACAATCAAAGTCATCTTCGATGAGATACCGACCTGGTCGCTCGGCGGCCCAGCTCAGCAGCGCGTAGCGACGCGCAATGCTCGTCACAAGGCCGGTCGGATACTGATGGGACGGCATCAGGTGAAGGACATCGGTCCCGCTTTTCTGCAGAGTGCTCAAGTCCACGCCCTCATCATCCAACGGGATATGTCGAACTTTGCAGCCCATAGCCTGATAGATGCGCGTCAGGCGCAAATAGCCCGGGTCCTCAACGGCATACACCTTGTCCGCGCCAAGCAACTGAACCAACATGGTATCGAGCAGCTGGGCGCCCGCACCGATAACAATGTTATCGGAATCGACATTCATACCCCTTGTCCCGCGCAGATGATGAGCGATTGCGCGTCGTAGCCGAGCGGTGCCCTGTGCCGGTGCGGGCGAAAAGATCTCGCGTTCGTCTTCGGATGTCAGCGTCGCCCGCAGTGCGCTTTGCCAAAGCCGCGCCGCCTCCAAAGCGGAAGGAGAAAGTGCGTCGAATAGCTGTACTTGCCTGTTGACATCATGCGCGCTGGGGCCCACAGAGACGGCGTCTCGGTCGATACTCCCCGTAGCCAAAGGCAAAACCGGTGCATCCGGAAGCTCGCAAGCGTAGTAGCCACGACGCGGCATTGAGCAAATATAGCCCTCGGCAAGTAGCTGGCTATATGCATTCTCGATGGTAATGACACTGATTCCCAGATGACTGGCAAAGGCGCGCTTAGACGGAAGATGCTCCCCCGCCGCAATACGTCCAGCAACAATATCATCTCGAATTTGCTGGTAAACATACTCATAAAGCGATGCTTCGCCGCGTTTTTCCAAATTGTAGTCAAGCATGAGTTTACCACCTGACCTAATCGAGCTGTTCAATCTGGTATTAAGTTGACCTTATTATTATCTCGAAAACTGAGTATTTCGCCATACCCAGCTCCCCGATAGGATATTCCGTCAAGCAAAGCACATGCCAACCAAGGGAGCAACTATGGCAGAACAGACCAGCAAGGCCGATCGCGTCAAACTCAATCGCGAACTCGCGCAGATGCTCAAGGGCGGCGTCATCATGGACGTCACCACGCCCGAGCAGGCACGCATCGCCGAAGAGGCAGGCGCCTGCGCCGTCATGGCACTCGAGCGCATCCCGGCCGACATCCGTGCCGCAGGCGGCGTCTCGCGCATGAGTGACCCCAAGATGATCAAGGGCATTCAAGAGGCCGTCTCCATCCCCGTCATGGCCAAGTGCCGCATCGGTCACATTGTCGAGGCGCAGGTCCTGCAGGCCATCGAGATCGATTACATCGACGAGTCCGAGGTTCTCTCCCCAGCCGATGACGTCTATCACATCGACAAGACCCAGTTTGACGTGCCGTTTGTCTGCGGCGCCCGCGATCTGGGCGAGGCGCTGCGCCGCGTTGCCGAAGGCGCCACGATGATTCGCACCAAGGGCGAGCCGGGCACAGGCGACGTCGTCCAAGCTGTACGCCACATGCGCAAGATCCAAAAGCAGATCCGCGACGTTGTTGCCCTTCGCGATGACGAGCTCTTTGAGGCAGCCAAGCAACTGCAGGTTCCGGTCGAGCTGGTACGCGAGGTTCATGCCACGGGCAAGCTTCCCGTGGTGAACTTTGCCGCCGGCGGCGTAGCGACCCCCGCCGACGCCGCGCTGATGATGCAGCTGGGCGCCGAGGGCGTCTTTGTCGGCTCGGGCATCTTTAAGAGTGGAGACCCTGCCAAGCGCGCCGCCGCCATCGTCAAGGCCGTGGCAAACTTCACCGATGCCAAGCTCATCGCCGAGCTTTCGGAGGACCTGGGCGAGGCTATGGTTGGCATCAACGCCGACGAGATCGAGATTATCATGGAGGAGCGCGGGCGCTAGTCCAGCAGAAAGGATCGCACATGAGCGATTATGCAGACCAGACGGTCGCCGTGCTGGCGGTCCAAGGCGCTTTTGCCGAGCACGAGGCAAGACTATCCGAGCTTGGCGCACACTGTATTGAGCTGAGGCAGGCGGCCGATTTGCAGCAGGACTTTGACCGTCTAGTACTTCCCGGCGGCGAGTCTACCGTTCAAGGGAAGCTGCTTGATGAGTTGGGCATGCTCGAGGAGCTTCGTGCCCGTATCGCTGACGGCATGCCCGTCCTGGGCACCTGCGCCGGCCTGATTCTGCTGGCTCACGACCTTGCCGCCCATGACGATAAGGGCACGCCGCGCCTGGCAACCATGGATGTGCTCGTTGAGCGCAATGCCTACGGCAGGCAGCTCGGCAGTTTTCGAACCAAGGGGCAGGTAGCTGGCATCGACGGTGAAGAGCCGCTGACGTTCATCCGCGCGCCCCGCATCGTCGAGGCCCACGGCGACGCCAAGGCCTTAGCGAAAGTCGACGGCCGTATCGTCGCCGCCCGTCAGGGCAACCAGCTCGGCGTAACCTTCCACCCCGAACTCGACGAAGACACCCGCCTCCACGAGCTCTTCCTCCAAATGTAGGCATCGAAATCATCAAACGAAATGAGAGTGGATAATCTCCCACTTTGAACTTGGATGCAGGCTCAAACCGGGAGATTATCCACTCTCATGCTATGTAGTCGTTGGGGACGTTCTTGAATGACTAGTCAAACAAGAACGTCCCCAACGCCTAGTCATT
>URTW01000130.1 GCA_900550815.1 uncultured Collinsella sp. | reverse complement strand
ACAGTAGAAGGAACAAAGATGATCAACAACTTTGTAAAAAATGTATGTGAATGTGCAGGTGACTGGAAGATGGATGCGTTCGTAGAGAAATCCATCGAAGAAATCCGTAAAAAAGTAGGAAATGGTCGTGCCCTTCTGGCTCTGTCCGGCGGTGTAGACTCTTCCGTAGCAGGCGTCCTGATGGCGAAAGCGATCGGCGACCAGCTGACCTGCGTATTCGTCGATCACGGGCTGCTTCGTAAAAACGAGGGTGACGAGGTAGTAGTTGGAGACGCCTCCGAGGTCGCCAGATTCGTCAACAAAGACGGAGAGTTCGCTCATGATGGGCCTCCATTTTTGCAAAAAAATGCCGGGGGTAAGACCCCGGCTCTTGGAGGCCCCTCTTTTGGAGGGAACCGTATTCTTTATACCATGAGATAAGGGGTGCTTTCAAGTAATATTATAATAAGCAAACATATGTTCGTCAAACTACCTGCGAAAAGTCCTTAGCCGTCCAGAGGTGGGTAGAGCGGCTCGTAAATTGCTGACGCAATGGGCTGGCGTTTTCCCGAGAAGTATTTAGTCTTGACTCGCATAAAAATTGCCGGTTGATTTTCAATCTCAACGCAACAGCCTGAACGGACCCCGCGTTTCCGCAGCTAGCGCAACGCGGAACTAGCTCCCGGCACCTGGTCGTCGCCTCGTTTCCGCAGGTGGAGGGGCTATGGAGGCCGGCGTCCCCACCCTGCCGCGGCATGCTCCGCCAGCCCGCCGCGCAGCCGCTCCGGACTCAGCGCAACGGGCCCTCCGGCCCATGTCCCGGCGCGCCGGCTATCCCGCCAGCGGCCCCTCGCCCCTCGCGGCCCTGGCCCTGTCGATGCAGCCGGGCGTGAGGTCGAGCCCGCCGGGCGCCAGCTCCTCCACCCCGAACGCGTCCATGAGGGCGGAGGCGTCCTCCCCGAGGGCCATCCGCAGCACGCGCGCCGGCGTCAGGAACCCGAGCGCCCCCCCCTCGGCTCGGAGTTCACCTGCGACATGAGCAGCGCGCAGTCCGCCGCCGTCAGCCGGTCGAACCTGACCCCGGCGCCCTTGGGCAGCAGCTTCCTGATCTCCACGTGGTTCTTCTCGCACGCGCCCTTCTGCTGGCTCTGCCGGGGGTCGCAGTAGAAGAGCCTGGTCTCGCCGTCGCGCTCGCCGAGCAGCGCCGCGATGGCGTCCTCGTCGGCGAACTCGCTCCCGTTGTCGGTGAGCACGGCGCCGAAGGCGCGCCTCGCGCCGTCCTCGCCGAGGACCGCGCGCAGGGACGAGAGCGCCGCGAGGACCGAGGTGCACGCGCCGTCCGGCAGCGGCAGCGCCAGCTGGAAGCGGCTCGGGCGGTGCAGGAGCGTGAGGAGCCTGGCGGAGTCGCACCCGGCGCCCTCGACGGTGTCCATCTCCCAGGCCGCGGCGCAGGCGTCCTCGCCGAGCGCGAGGAACGCCGCGTGCGACCTGCGGGCCGAGTGGGACGTCGCCCTCTTCGGGGCCCGGTGCGACCTCGGCCTGTAGCCGACCTTGCGCCTGAGCTCCATGTTCGTCATGCCGTCGTAGCCGGCGTCCACCCACCTGTATACGGTGGAGGCGCTGAGGCCGGGGGTCGTCGCCGCTATCTGCTGCGGGGAGAGCCCGCGCGCGAGGCCGCCCCTGATGGCCGCGAGCTTGGCGGCGGCGCCCTCCTCGGTCTCGTCTATCCCGGACCTGCTCGACGAGAGCTCTGCGTCGGCCGCCTCCTGCGCCCTCCTGGCGCTGTAGAGCACCCTGGGCCTCCTCGAGCAGCCGTAGCCCCTCCTGTGCGAGCAGCCGTTGCAGCACCTCGGCCATGCGGCGAGCCTGGGGCAGGCCCCCGAGAGGTCCTCGGGCGCGGGCTCGCCGTAGCGCGAGCGCGGCGCGGTGACGTAGCGGTGCGCCGCCACCTCCCTGGTCACGGTCGAGGGCGACCTGCCGAGCTCCGCGGCGATCTCGCGGGCGCTTCGGTTGCGGTCGAGCATTCTCTCGATCGCGTTCCTCTCGTGCCTCGTGAGCCTCCCGTACGACCTTCCGGACGGTCTCGGTCTGGACATGCCGGCCTCCCTCCATCGAGGGCCGGGGGATTCCGGCCCCTCTGGGGTTGCCTACCCGGATTCGCGCCTCAGGACTCAGCGCAACGCGTTGCGCTGAGTCCTGAGGCTGTTGCAATGAAAATGACAATCAAGGAAACACATCTGTCCAATAATTCGTCTGAAACACAATGAAAAACCGTTTGATGTGAGTTAATATAAACAACGTCGTGAATCTGACTCCTGCCACATGCATGACAGGGGTTAAACACAAAAAGGAGTCAATTATGGTTTCTGAGAAGGCTACCCTCGTTAATCCTCAGGGTCTGCACATGCGTCCGGCTGGTCTGTTCGCCTCCACCATGGGCAAGTATGCCTGTGACGTGACGGTCGTCACCCCCGAGAAGGAGGTCAACGGCAAGTCCCCGATGGCACTTATGGCTGCTGGTATCCCCTGCGGTACCGAGGTCGAGGTCAAGTGCGACGGCGCTGACGAGGCCGAGGCTCTGGCTGCTGCCATCGAGCTCATCAAGAGCGGTCTTGGCGAGTAGAACTCAAACGGGTCGCATGTTGAACAACTAAGTTCATATTTGGGGGCGCAGTGACCTGTTGTAAGGTAGCTGCGCTCTTTTGTCATGGATATGGCAAAACGCTTTATCACATGACACGGAGAGAGGAATGGGAATGTATCAGGGAGTCAACGCTTCCGAGGGCATCGGCATCGGCACCGTCATGGTCGCCGTCGATCCCGACTTGACGTTTGAGCCGCACGAGGTTGCTGATTCGGCAGCAGAGAAGGAGCGCTATCAGTCCGCTCTTTCGGTCTTCTGCGAGAAGACCCAGGCTCAGGCCGACCACATGAAGGAGACGGTGGGCGAGGCCGAGGCCGAGATCATGAGCGGACACATTGTCCTGGCTCAGGACCCGGGCATGACTGACGCCATCAACGCCGCCATTGACGGTGGTACCTGCGCCGAGCAGGCGCTCATGGACACCTCGACCATGTTCGAGAACATGTTCCTGTCCATGGACGACGAGATGTTCCGTCTGCGCGCGGCCGACATCGCCGACATCCGCACCGGTATTCTGGCCGAGCTGCTGGGCAAGGAGGTCGTCGACCTCTCCGTCCTGCCTGAGAACACCGTCGTTGTCGTGCACGACCTCCCGCCGTCCAAGACCGCCACGATCGATAAGGCCCACGTTGCCGGTATCGTCACCGAGACCGGTGGCCGCACGTCGCACTCCGCGATCATCGCGCGTGCCCTCGAGATCCCGGCTGTCCTTTCGGTTTCCAACAGCTGCACCGCGCTGCGCAACGGTATGACCGTTGTCGTCGACGGTGGCAAGGGTATCGTTGAGGCCGATCCCGACGAGGAGACGCTCGCCGCCTACACCGCCAAGGCCGAGGCCTTCGCTGCCGAGAAGGCAGCCCTCGAGGCCTTCCGTGGCAAGCCGTCCGTGACTGCCGATGGCATCAAGAAGATCATAGCCTGCAACATCGGTAACCCCGATGACGTGCCCAACGCGCTCGATCACGACGCCGAGGCCATCGGTCTGTTCCGCTCCGAGTTCCTGTTCATGGACTCTGCTGAGCTTCCTTCCGAGGAGGAGCAGTTCAACGCCTACCGTAAGGTCGCCAGCGCGCTCAAGGGTGCTCCGGTCATCATCCGCACGCTCGATGTGGGTGGCGACAAGGAGATTCCGTATCTGCATATGGTCAAGGAAGACAACCCCTTCATGGGCTTCCGCGCCGTGCGTTACTGCCTGGCCAATCCCGACCAGTACAAGGTCCAGCTCCGCGCTCTGCTGCGCGCTAGCGCCTTCGGTGACGTCAAGATCATGATCCCGCTCGTCACTTGCGTCGAGGAGGTCTTGGCTGTCAAGGAGCTCGTCGAGCAGTGCAAGGCCGAGCTGACCGAAGAGGGTCGCAAGTTCAACGAGAACATCGAGGTCGGCATCATGGTCGAGACGCCCGCCGCTTCGCTGCTCGCAGACCGTCTTGCCGAGGTCGCCGACTTCTTCTCCATCGGCACCAACGACCTGATCGGCTACACCATGTGCGCCGACCGTGGTAACGACACCATCTCCAACCTGTACCAGGTTTACTATCCCGCCGTGCTCCGCTCGCTCAAGAACATCATCGAGAGCGGCGTGAAGGCCGGCATCATGGTCGGTATGTGCGGCGAGGCCGCTGCCGATCCGCTGCTCGAGCCGCTGCTGATCAGCTGGGGCCTGGAGGAGTTCTCGATGAGCGCTCCGTCGATCCTGCGCGCCCGCAAGACCATCAGCCAGTGGACCAAGGCCGAGTGCGACGAGCTCGCCGAGAAGGCACTCGCCTGCAACACCGCCGCCGAGGTCAAGGCACTGCTCGAGTCCGCAGCTCGCTAATTTGGTATCAGAGGTAACCGCGTGGTTGGAATGGGCCGGCCACGCGGCCCTCACATATACAGGGGGTACTGTAAATGTTCTACACGCTAACCGCTAACCCGGCTGTCGACATGACGGTTTCGAGCTCTCCGCTCGAGCCCGACGAGAACGTCCGCACCGGCTCGGCCAGCTACACGGCTAACGGCAAGGGCCTCGACGTGTCCTTCGCCTTTAAGAAGATGGGCGTCGACACCGTCGCGCTCGGCTTCTTCGCCGGCTTCACGGGCAAGTTCATCGTCGAGGAGGTCATGAACCTGGGTTGCCTCTGCCGCCCGGTCTGGACCGATGGTATCACGCGCATTAACACCTACGTCAACGATGGCCAGCACGAGTACGGCATTCTGAACCCGGGTGCTCCGATCACGCCGCAGCACCAGGAGGAGCTCTACAACATCCTGGACACCGCGGGCGATCTCGAGTGCCTGATCGTCTCCGGCTCCGTGCCTCCCAAAGCTACGCCCGACTTCCTGGCTCAGGTCATGGAGCACGCTCAGGCCCGTGGCGCCGACGTCGTCCTGGACCTGTCCTCCGACACGCTCAAGGAGCTCGCTCACAAGAAGCCGCTGCTCATCAAGCCGAACCATCACGAGATGAAGGCCATCTTCGGCGTGCCGGTCGACACCGACGACGAGGTTCGCGTTGCCATGAAGATGGCTCACGACGCTGGCGTTCAGAACGTGCTGCTCACCCGTGGTAGCCGCGGCGACGCTTACTTCTCCAACGGCGAGGACATCTGGTACGCCAAGCGTGAGTTCAACATCAAGCTGGTTTCTTCCGTCTGCGCCGGCGACTGCACCCTCGCTGCGTTCCTGCACAAGTGGTACAGGGATCGCGACAACGTCGAGGAGGCCATGAAGCTCGCTATGGCCACCGGCGCCAACGTTGCCGAGTCCGTCGGCATCGGCGATTTCGGTCACGTCGACGAGTACAGCAAGCGCGTTGCTGTCCGCAAGCTCGATCGTCAGTAATCGAAACGCGACATATTCGTGCGCATACGGCGCCCCGGTTTCGGCCGGGGCGCCTTTTTGTTCCGCCACGGGGGAGAGGTGTCCCGCCGTACTTCATCGCTTCCACACCGTTCACCGAGTTGTCCTAGCCTTTTACCGATGCGTGGAATATACTTTCATTAACACGTTGCTTCGTGAAAGGAACATTCATGATTTACACGCTCACTGCAAATCCCGCCATTGACTACAACATCGCCTGCGACGGTCTTGCTGCCAACACCGTCACGCGTACCCGCAACGCCGTCTACACGCCCAACGGCAAGGGCCTCAACGTCTCGTTTACGCTCGACCACTACGGCGTCGACACCACGATCCTGGGCTTTTTCGCCGGTT
>URTW01000129.1 GCA_900550815.1 uncultured Collinsella sp. | reverse complement strand
CGAACACGGCATCTCCACCGACAACGGCCTCACCGACGAGCAGATGGACCGCACGCTCATCGACATCGCCAAGCAGGTGGGCGTCAAGGTCATCGCCACCAACGACTTCCACTACCTGCGCCGCGAGGACGCGCCCGTGCAGGACGTCATCATGTGCATCGGCATGAACGCCAAGGTCGACGACCCCAACCGCATGCGCATGACCGGCTCGGAGTTTTACATGAAGACCGAGGAGGAGATGCGGGCGATGTTCCCGTATTGCCCCGAGGCCTGCGACAACACGCTCGAGATCGCCGACAAGTGCTACGTTGAGCTGGACTGGGACTCCATCATCCTGCCGCGCTTCCCTCTGCTCGATCCCGGCGAGACGCACGAGAGCCAGTTCCGCCGCGAGTGCGAGAAGGGCCTGCGCCAGCACTATGGCGACGATTGGGCCACGCGCGAGATCGGTGGCGTCAACATCAAAGAGCGCTTTGAGTACGAATACAAGGTCATCTGCGACAAGGGCTTTGCCGCCTACTTTTTGATCGTTGCCGAGTACGTGCAATGGGCCAAGGACAACGGCATCGGCGTCGGCCCCGGCCGTGGCTCGGCCGCCGGCGCTATCGTCGCCTACGCCATGAACATCACCGCGTTCGACCCGCTCGAGAACGGCCTGATGTTCGAGAGGTTCCTGTCCCCGCAGCGTACCGAGATGCCCGATATCGATATGGACTTCGACGATGAGCGGCGCCTCGAGGTCGTGGAGCACGTTCGCCAGCTCTACGGCCCCGAGAAGGTCACCCACGTCATCACCTACTCGACCATTAAGGCCAAGCAGGCCATCAACGACGCCGCGCGCGTGCTGGACTATCCGGTCTACATGGGCCAGCGCCTGTCCAAGATGGTCTCGAGCGACCCCAAGGTCAAGCTCAAGCAGGTGCTCGAAAAGCAACCCGGCAAAGAGGATCTGTTTAACCCCGACTTTGCCGAGGCCTATAAAAAGGACGACGACGCCCGCCGCATCATCGACACGGCGCTCTCGATCGAGGGTCTCACCCGTGGCGAGGGTGTGCACGCGTGCGCCGTTCTGATCTGCCGCGACCCCGTCAACGAGCACGTGCCCACCAAGCTCGACACCAAGGGCGGCGTCGAGATTACCCAGTACGAGGGCCATACCGTTGCCGACATGGGCCTGCTCAAGATGGACTTCCTGGGCCTGCGCACGCTGACGGTTATCTCCAAGGCCAAGGCAAACATCAAGAAGAACTTCGGCATCGACATCAAAGAGGAAGAGATTCCCTTTGACGATCCCGAGATCTTTAAGCTCATGGGCTCCGGTCACACCGCCGGCGTCTTCCAGGTCGAGTCCGCCGGCATGACGGCCACGATCAAGAACATGAAGCCCACCGAGTACAAGCACGTCGTGGCATTGATCGCCCTATACCGCCCGGGCCCGCTGGGCGCCGGCATGGTCTCGTCCTACATCAACCGTATGAACGGCAAGGAGCCGGCCGTCTCCTACGATGACCGTCTGGACGACATCCTGGGCGAAACCTACGGCACCATGGTCTACCAGGAGCAGGTTATGCTCATCTCCGTCGAGATGTGCGGCTTCTCCAAGGGCGAATCGGACTCGCGTATCCGTAAGCCCGTGGCTAAGAAAAAGATTAAGCTGCTCACGTCGACGGTGCTCCACTGGGAGGATGGCTCGGACGAGACCACTTACGACCACTGGATGAATGGCGCTATCAAGAACAACTACACGCGCGAGGTCGCCCAGAAGATTTGGGACGATGTTCTCGAGTTCGCGTCCTACGCCTTCAACAAGTCGCACTCCGCCGGCTACGCCATTCTGGTTATGCAGACGGCATGGCTCAAGGCGCACTATCCGCACGAGTACATGGCGGCCGTTCTGACGTCCTATACGGGCAAGACCGATAAGATCGTGCACTACGTCTCGGCATGCCGTCACGACGGCATCCCCGTGCTTTCGCCAGATGTCAACGAGTCCGGTACCGAGTTCACGGCTACCAAGGAGGGCGTGCGCTTTGGTCTGGCCGGCATCCGCGGCGTGGGCACCGGCGTGGCGCAGGCGATTATCGCCGAGCGCGAGGCGGGCGGTCCGTTTAAGACGCTGCACGACTTTGTCGAGCGCGTGGACTCGAGCCAGGCCAACCGCCGCGTGATCGAATCGCTGATCAAGGCAGGCGCCTTCGACTCCACGGGGTATCCGCGTCGCCAGATGATGCACTTTGTGGACAAGAACAACCCCGAGAACATCATCGATGCCGCGGTAAAGCGCCAGAAAGATCGCGCGAGCGGCCAGACGTCGTTCTTCGACATGTTTGGCGACGTTGAGGGCTCGGGCTTTGAGGTGAGCGTGCCCGATCCGGATGGCCAGGAGTGGGACCGCCACCTTAAGCTGAGCCAGGAGAAGGAAGTTCTGGGCATCTATGTCTCGGACCACCCGCTGCGCCCGTTTGAGTATGCACTTAGCAAAGCGCGCGACTTCTCGTTCTCGCAGATCGACACCGGCTACGAAGTTCAGAATCCTACGGGCGGCACCATCAACCAGGAGATTCCCGAGGGCAAGGCACTGTGGTGGGCCGGCATGGTCTCGAGCGTGTCCCAGCGCGTGACCAAAAACGGCGACCCCATGGGCATCGTGCAGCTCGAGGACATGGAAGGCGAGGCCACGGTCGTGGTGTTCCCCAAGACCTACAAGGAGGCCGAGGGGTACCTGTACGGCGAGGTCGATCCCGAGACCGGCGCGCAGCTGTCCGACGCGTTTGTGCGCATTAAGGGCAAGCTCGAGCGCTCGGACCGCGGCGACCAGATCATCGCGCAGGAGATTGTGCCGCTGGAGCTTAGCGAGGAGAAAAACAAGCCCAAGGTCTTTGAGGTCATGGTGCCCAACAGCCGATTTAGCCAGGGCAATATGGCGCGCCTGGCCACGGTGCTCACCACCAACCCGGGCGGCGACCGCGTGGAGATCTTTATCGAGCAAGTCGACGGGCGTGTGCTGCGTGCCGAGGTGCCGGCCAAGGTCAATGCGCGCTCGATTCCGCTGCTGGCAGAGGCAAAGGCCATCGTCGGCAACCAAGGCCGCGTGACGGTTATCTAAGCTACCCCGGGTGAGATTGGAGGAAGTGATGGCGCAGGGGACGTTTGTGCAGGCGCTCCGGAAAGAGGCGGCGCTGAGCGGCACCTTTATGAAGGGGCGTTCGCTCATGCTCAACGGCGCCGTGCTGTCGATCGAGGACAGCGGCTCGCGCTTCTCCAAAAACGTGACGGTTGAGGGCTCGGTGCGCGCTTCGCGCGGCGACCTGTACAAGACGCACGTGGCGCTCGACATGGACGAGCACGAGGTGATCGACTACGACTGCGATTGCCCCGCCGCCTATCGTTACCCCGGTATGTGCAAGCACGCTATTGCCACGGCTCTGGCGTATTTGGATGCCAGCGGCGCCGAGCCCGTCGAAGGTTTGCGCACGCCGGTCCGCACGTTTACGGCGCAGCCGAAACAGCCCGCGCGCACCGCGCTCAAAGCGCCGGCCGTCAATCCCAACTTTCCCTTTCCGGCGCCCGTCCCCACGAGTCCCAGCCTCATGGCGGCGCTCTCCGATCTTTCGGACGCGCGCATGGATGAGCTGGCGAGCATGCGCCGCAAGCTCGCCGGCAGTGTGGATCCCGATGCCCCCAAGGCGGTGTTGGAGCCCTCGCTGGTGCCGTACTACAATCCACTGTTTGCCGACCGCTTTAGCTGGGCGCTCGAGCTTCGCATTCGTTGTGGATCGGTCTCCTACGTGGTCAAGGATATCGACGGCATGGCCGACGCCTATGTCCGAGGCGGCACCTTCTCGTACGGCAAGAAGCTCACGTTTGTCCATACGCCCGAAGCCTTCGAGGACATGTCGACAAAGCTGCTCAACCTTGTTGTGACGACAGTTGCCTATCTCGATGACATCACAAGCTCGCGTTCGGCGTCGTACGACTTTGCCCGCAGCGGTTTTGTCGCCGAGCGTCAGTTGCCGCTGTCCGAGCATAGCATCGTATATGTGCTGGACCTGCTGCGCGGCCAGACCATCTCCTTTGAGCCCGCTTGGTCGCGGGGGACGACGACGCATCGCACCTATGACGTGGCGGTTGAGATGCCTCCGGAAGGGGAGGACGAGGCGCTGTCTAAGCGCCCACCGCTCCTTGCCGCCAAAATTGCGCCGGCGGCTGGTGGTAGCTACGATCTACGCCTGCCGGCCGATGCATACTGCTTTGCTTCGGGCGACGTTGCCTATCTGGTCGACACCCGCCGTGCGCGCCGCGCCGATGTAGCGTTTGCCCAGCATGCGGCGCCGTTCCTATCGCGCTTACTGCCCTGTCGCACGCCGATCCATATCGCTGTCGACCAGGTGGGGGAGTTCTGTCGTATGGCGCTGCCCATTTTGCGCGACTACACCGACCTTACCGCGCCCGCCGCGCTCGATAACGTGGCGCCCGAGCCGAGCTTTGCTATGGCGATCGGCGTCGACGATGGGCTTGTGACCTGCAAAATTACGGTTACCTACGGCGACTGGTCGGCAGACCTCTTTAGTCTGGGCGCTCCGGGCAGCCCCTTCGAAGAGCGGCGCCCGGGCGTGCCGCCCCGCGACGAGGTGGCGGAGTTTCGCGTTATGGACACGGCGGCCCTGTACTTCGATTTCTACGAGGGCGGTCTGGCGTTTGAGGAGCGCGATGACGAGAGCTTGTTCTGCCTGCTGACCGAGGGCCTATCCGTCCTGTCCAAGCTTGGTGAGGTCATGCTCAGCGACCGTCTGCGCCAGATTTCGGTCCGCCCCGCGCCCAAGCTTTCGGTGCGTGCGACCGTCAAGAGTAACCTGCTCGACGTCGAACTGAGCGCGAGCGGGCTTTCGGCGGCAGACCTTGCCATCTATCTGGACTCCTACAAGCGTCACCAGACGTTTGCGCGTCTCACGTCGGGCGACATCATTCGCCTGGACGAGGGGGCGCGCGCCGCGTTTGGCCTTGCCGAGGATCTGGGGGTCGATGCTGTCGACCTGCTCGACGGCGTGTCGCTTCCCGCGTCGAGTACCCTGTTCGTCGATAGCATGCTCGCGCGCACGCCCGCGCTCGAGGCCGATCGTGACGCCGCGTTCCGCCGCACCGTCGAGCGCTTGGATACGCTCGGCAAGATGGACTTTACGGTGCCGGTCTCGCTCAAGGCCACACTGCGCGGCTACCAGGTCGACGGATACCAGTGGCTCGGCTCGCTCGAACACCTGAGCCTTGGCGGCATCTTGGCCGACGACATGGGCCTGGGCAAAACGCTCCAGATGATCGCGCACATTCTGGCGCGCGTGGAAGCGGGGGACACTAAGCCCACGCTTGTGGTGTGCCCTGCGTCGCTTGTGTACAACTGGCCCGCCGAGCAGGCGCGCTTTGCCCCGGCGCTAGATGTGTGCGCCATCGTGGGCGCCAAGGCGCAGCGTCGCGTGCAAATCGCCGGCGTGGTCGAGCATAACGTGGTCGTGACGTCGTATGACCTCATGCGCCGCGATATCGACGAGTATGCCGAGCGGGACTTTGCCCGCGTGGTGCTCGATGAGGCCCAGTACATTAAAAACCCGCTCACCCAGGTGGCGCGCGCCGCAAAGCGCCTGCCTGCCGGCGTGCGCTTTGCCCTGACGGGCACGCCCATCGAAAACCGCCTTGAGGATCTTTGGAGCCTGTTCAACCTGATCAATCCCGGCCTGCTCGGTACGCGGCAATCGTTCCAGAAACGGTTTGCCGCCGCATCCGCGCCGTCCACGGAGGAAAACGCCGTTTCCGAAGGCCAGTCCGCCGCCCGGCAAGCCCTGCGCGCGCTTGTCCGGCCCTTCCTCCTGCGCCGCACCAAAAGTGCAGACCATACGGAACTACCCCCGCGCACAGAACAGGATATCG
>URTW01000128.1 GCA_900550815.1 uncultured Collinsella sp. | reverse complement strand
CCTCTTCCTTGAGCGATGGACTTAGGGCCTGGCCCTGTGCCTTGAAGATGGTGTTGGCCTTGCCGCCTCCGATGAGCAGTGTATCAGCTGTGTCGATGAGGTGATCGAGAACACCGATCTTGGAGGAAACCTTGGAACCGCCGACGATAGCGACGAAGGGACGCTCGGGCTCGGCGAAGATGCCGGTGAGCGTGTCGACCTCCTTCTCGAGCAGGAAGCCAGCGACTGCGGGCAGGTAAGCGGCGGGGCCCACGACGGAACCCTGGGCGCGATGAGCGGTACCGAAGGCATCGAGAACGAAGACGTCACCATAGGAAGCGAGCTTCTTGGCGATCTCGGGATCGTTCTTCTTCTCACGCTTGTCAAAACGGACGTTCTCGAGAACGAGGACCTTGCCCGGCTCGACGGCAGCGACAGCCTCAGCAGCCTTCTCGCCGTAGGTGTCGGCGACAAAGGCAACGTCGAGACCAGAGAGCTCAGCGAGCTTCTTGGCGACGGGCTCGAGAGACAGCTCGGGCTGGAAGCCGGTGCCCTCGGGACGGCCGAGGTGGCTCATGAGGATGACGCGAGAGTTGTGCTCAACGAGATAGTTGATGGTGGGCAGGGCAGCCTTGATACGGGTGGTGTCGCCAACGACGCCATCCTTGATAGGCACGTTAAAGTCAACGCGGACGAGAACGCGCTTGCCGTCGACATCGATGTCGCGGACGGTCTTCTTGGTAAAGGCCATGTTTGCTTCTACCTTTCGTACGTGTCTGCCTCCCATTACGGCAGACGATTTCTTATAAAAAGGGCGCGACCCTAGGGTGTAAGCCCTATAAGGCCGCGCCCTTCTTTAGACGCTCAACGAGCTATTCGTTAAAAGCTAAATTAAGCAACGAACTTCTCGAAGTACTTGATGGTGCGGACCATCTGAGAGGTGTAGGAGTTCTCGTTGTCGTACCAAGAGGTGACCTGAACGAGGGTCTGGCCGTTGCCGAGGTCAGAGCACATGGTCTGAGTGGCGTCGAAGATGGAGCCGTGGGTCTCGCCGATGATGTCGGTGGAGACGATGTCGTCCTCGTTGTAACCGAAGGTCTCGGAGATGGTGGCAGCGTAGGCCTTCATAGCAGCGTTGACCTCGTCGACGGTGACCTTCTTGTCAACGACAGCGTAGAGGTTGGTGATGGAGCCGGTCGGCGTCGGGACGCGCTGGGCGGCACCGATGAGCTTACCGTTGAGCTCGGGGAGAACCAGGCCGATAGCCTTGGCAGCACCAGTGGTGTTGGGGACGATGTTGACGGCGCAGGCGCGGCTACGACGCTTGTTGCCCTTGCGCTGCGGGCCGTCGAGCGGCATCTGGTCGCCAGTCCAGGCGTGAATGGTGGTCATGATGCCGGACACGATGGGAGCGAAGTCGTTCAGACCCTTGGCCATCGGGGCGAGGCAGTTGGTGGTGCAGGAAGCAGCGGAGATGATGTTGTCCTCAGCGGTCAGCGTCTCATGGTTGACGTTGTACACGATGGTGGGCAGATCGCTGCCGGCCGGAGCGGAGATGACGACCTTCTTGGCGCCAGCGTTGATGTGGGCCTGAGCCTTAGCCTTGCTGGTGTAGAAGCCGGTGCACTCGAGAACGACGTCGACGTCGAGGTCGCCCCAAGGCAGGTTGTTGGCGTCGGCCTCCTTGTAGATCTTGATCTCCTTGCCGTCAACGGTGATGGAATCCTCGCCAGCAACGACCTCGTGATCGCGAGCATAGTTGCCCTGCGTGGAGTCGTACTTCAGCAGGTAAGCGAGCATATCGGGAGAGGTGAGGTCGTTGATAGCGACGATCTCGGAGCCCTCATGACCGAACATCTGACGGAAGGCCAGACGACCGATGCGACCGAAGCCGTTAATAGCAACCTTTACTGCCATTGTGTCTCCTTTCGTAAGGCCCCCGCAAGCTACAGCGCCTGCCGTTGAGGCCCACAAACTAACCACTCGCCTAATATACCTTTTTTTTGACTTGAATTTCACGAGAATGCTCGAAATTGAAAATCAAATTTGCGTTAAAACGCTTTAAAGAATAAAATAGCAGCTAAATCCGTATATAAGTCGATACTTTAACCTACCTGTTTGCTTCAATGAGCTTTTCAAGCCGTAAAACACGATGGTAGAGGGCCGACTTCGACAAGGGAGGGTCAGCCATCTCCCCTAAATCACGCAGCGAAAGATCGGGATAGCGCTCGCGCAGGTCGCAAAAGACCGCCAAGGCATCCGGAAGCGCATCGCGAAGGCCTCGCTGCTCGAGCTCATCGATAAGCGCAAGCTGATGCTGGGCGGCACCCGCACTTCTGGTCTGGTTGGCGAGCTCGGCGTTCACGCGACGGTTCACATCGTTCTTAACCAACTTGACCGCGCGCGCCTCCTCAATCTCGGCAACGCTGCGCTTGGCGCCAATCAGCTTTAATAGATGCTCGATTTCCTCGGCGCTCTTAATGTACACGGCATATGACCCCCGCCGTGCATTAACACGCGCGTGGACCCCATTCTGCTCCAACAGGTCGCAAAGCCCCTTGGCATATTGCTCGCCCTGCACCGCGATCTCCAAGTGAAAGTCGCCGCGCGGATCGGCCACGAACCCGCCCGCGATGAGCGCGCCGCGGATATAGGCAAGTCTACAGCAGGGACGGGCAACGATATGTCGGGGTACGCCGGCGACAAGTCCTCCCCTACGGTCGAGGATGCCCAGCAGAACCAAGGCCTTATCCAGGTCTGGCTGATCAGGCAAGGTGATGAGGTAGTTTCGAACCTTATGCAATACAGATTTACGGACGGTGAACTCCGTTTTGAGCTTAAGGATGCGATGCGTCAGCGTGATCATCGTGCGCGCGACGGCTCCCGTCTCAGTCGCAACCGTCAAACGATACCGCCCAGAGCCGGTAAGCGAGAGCGTACCGCTCACGCGCGTGAGGGCGGCAAGCGTCGACAAGTCGCAGTATTCACATTCGGGTTCGCAGCGCGCGAGCTCGTCACGCACCTCGGCGGTAAACGACATGCAGGCCTATGCCTTCGTGTTGGCGCGCGACAGGTCGCGGTGGGAGATGCTCACATGATACTGAGCGCCTTCCAGGTAACGGGCCGTGGCCGCGGCAATGGCAACGCTGCGGTGCTGGCCGCCCGTGCAGCCGATGGCGATAGAAAGCTGCGGCTTACCCTCCGCGATATAGCCCGGCATCACCGTATCGAGCAGCTGTGTCCAAGCCTTCCAAAACTCCTGCGTCTTGGGATGGTCCAGAACAAAATCGGAGACCTTTTTATCGAGACCGGTCATCGTGCGCATCTCGGGATCGTAGAACGGATTAGGCAGGAAGCGGACGTCGATCATAATGTCCGCCTCGACGGGCATGCCGTGCTTAAAGCCAAACGAGAACACGTGGACGTCCATGAGCTGCTGGTCGGACAGCTCGGAAAATGCCATACGTAGCTTGTTGCGCAGCGCAGAGGTGCGCAGACGGCTCGTGTCGATAATCATATCGGCTCGGTCGCGCACGCCCTGAAGCTGAAGGCGCTCGCGCTGAATGGCATCGGCCGTAGTCTCCCCCGGCTTGGCAATGGGATGACGGCGGCGATTTTCGCTGTAGCGACGAATCAGCACCTCGTCAGAAGCCTCCAGGAACACGATGTCGCAGCTCATCTCGCGCTCTTCGAGCGCGGCGACCGCATCGAGCAACTCGTCAAACAGTCCTTGGCTACGCAAATCGCAGGTGACGGCGAGATGCCTGCCCACGCCCGTATTGATGCCGACGAGCTCGGCAAGCTGGGCGATGAGACGCGGAGGCAGGTTATCGATACAAAAATAGCCCATGTCCTCGAACACGTGCATGGCCTGTGTGCGGCCCGATCCGGACATTCCGGTGATGATGACGATATCGGGGATGCGCTCCGAGCGCTCCGCCGCATCCATGGCATCTCCCTTTTGCATGTGCTGCCTCCCGAAAACAAGCGCGGGACCCAGCAACCCGGATCCCGCGCGGTCAATTGCCTATATTGAGTATACCGCCCCGAGCGGATACGAGGCCTGTCTTACGCCTCAAGCGCAGCCTTGAACCAACTCGTAATACTCGTGGGGTGCGTGATGGCGGTGCCGACGACAACGGCCCAGGCGCCAGCATCGATCGCAGCGCGAGCCTCCTCGGGCGTATGCACGCGACCCTCGCAAATGATGGGAAGGCCGGGGAATTCCTCAGTCGCCTGGCGCAGGAGCGGCAGATCGGGACCGTCGGCCATGGTGCAATCGATAGCGGCAACACCATGAGACAGCGTGGTGGACACCAGGTCGAAGCCCATGTCAACAGCACGACGAATATCCTCGATGGTGGCACAGTCGGCCATCAGGAGCACGCCCTCCTCGTGCAGCGGACGGAAAGTATCCTCGACCGACTTGCCGTCGGGACGCGGACGATCGGTGGCGTCGATCGCCACGATATCGGCACCCGCAGCAACGCAGGCTCGAGCGTGACGCAGCGTCGGCGTGATGTAAACGCCCTCGTGCCCATCCTTCCACAGGCCAATAACAGGAACCTCACAGCGACCCTTAATGGCGGCAATGTCGGCAAGGCCCTGGCAGCGAATGGCGGCGGCGCCGCCGAGCTCGCAAGCACGAGACATTTGAGCCATGGTCTCGGGCGTACGAAGCGGCTCGCCCATATACGCCTGAACGCTCACGACGAGCTTACCCTTCAGGGATTGAATCAAAGGATCGACGGTCATAAGGCTGCAACCTTTCTCAGAACAGCCTCCCGAGGCGTGTTGTCTCGGGAGGCTCCTACGGCAGATACGTTTACTTCAACGAGGCAAGAAGATGCTCAGCGGCACCGATGAGCGGAGCATCGCCCTCCAGAGAACCGATGAGGATCGGTGTGTTCTGAAGCGGATCGAGCGCCTGGCTGGCATAGCCCTCGTGCACCGAATCCTTCCACGTCTGCGAACGCCAATCGGGACCTTGGTGAATCACGCCGCCCGAAAGCACGATGACCTCAGGGTCCAGGATGTTAGCGAGCGAGCCCAAGCTGGCCCCCAGCGCAAAGCCGGCGTCATGGATGACCTCGGTCGCCTTTGCGTCGCCCGCACGGCACAGGTCGTTCACATCGCGACCGACCGAAGGACGGCTGGGGTCGACGCGGCCAAAACGCTCATCGTACATTCGACCAATGGAAGTGCCCGAAGCAACCGACTCCAGATGGCCGGAACGCCCGCAGGCGCAGGGAATGCCGGCGGCAGCCGAGCACTCGATGTGGCCCATATGGCCGGCAGCACCATGGAAGCCCTGCATCACGCGGCCGTTCTCGACATATGCGCCGCCGATGCCCGTACCGATGCCAAGACACAAGACGGAGAACTTGCCCTTGCCGACGCCCCAGTGGGCCTCGCCCAGAGCATGAGCCTGCACGTCGCCTACAACGGCAACGGGAAGACCGAGGTCCTCGCGCAGACGCGGCCCCAACTGAACGCCGGACCAGCCGGGCATGATCTCGTTGGCATACGCGATGGCGCCCGTCTTGGGATCGACGACGCCGGCGGCACCGATACCGACGCCAAGGACCTCGACATCGGGATTCGCCTCGAGAGCAGCCTTGATGGACGCCTCGATACGCTGGAAGACGGCCTCGCCGCCCTCCTGGGCCTCGGTAGGAACCTCGGCCTCAAAAACGGGATGGGGCACACTACCGTCAGCCGGGTACTCCATGATGGCAGTCGCGATCTTAGTTCCGCCGATATCGACAGAGCAGACGTACTTGTTCTCCATGTCGCTCTCCTTAGGAGATAAAAAACAACTACAGGAAATGAAGGCGGTGTTATCGCCGCAACTTAGTAAAGGTTTCCCAGGTGCCCGAGGTTGCCGTGAAAGAGAAGCGCCGCGTACTTTGGTACGCAAACGATGGTTAGCACGGCAAGATCGGGTGCCTGGGGAAGCCGCCGGGACGGATACCCCTAAAT
>URTW01000127.1 GCA_900550815.1 uncultured Collinsella sp. | reverse complement strand
CGCGACTGGGAGCTTGGCGACAGTCTTACCAGCGACGACTATCTCATCGTCGCCGGCGACTTTGGCTTTCCGTGGGATTTCTCTGCCGAGGAATGCGCCGACATCGCCTGGCTGGAGTCGCGCCCCTATACGGTGCTGTTCGTCGACGGCAACCACGAGCGCTTCGACCATTGGGCGGAGCGCCCCATGGAGCCGTGGCACGGCGGGCTGACGCAGCGCCTGTCGGATACCTCGTCCATCCGTCACCTCATGCGCGGGGAGGTCTTCGAACTCGACGGCTCGACGGTCTTCACCATGGGCGGTGCCACGAGCGTGGACAGGGCGTACCGCATCCCGTACAGCTCGTGGTGGCCGCAGGAGCTGCCGGACGAGCGCGATTTCGATGCCGCGCGGGCAAGGCTCGACGAGGTCGCCTGGAAGGTCGACTGCGTCATCACCCATATCTGCGCCACGCGCATGCTCTCGCCGACGCTCTACCCGGACCCAGGCTGGGAACGCCCTGATGTGGACCGGCTGACCGGATTCCTCGACGAGCTCGAGGACCGCCTTGACTTTAAACATTGGTATTACGGCCTTTTTCACCGAGACGGCAACCCGGACGAACGGCACACGGTGCTGTATGACCGGATCGTGAGACTCGGGGACAAACTCCTGCCGTGGGGTGCGTACTGATGGCTATCTATGTGACGGGCGACGTGCACGGCAGGGCCGAGTACGGGGCCAGCCGGTTTGCCTTCAAGAATTGGCCGCTGGGCCGCACGCTGACGCGTGATGATGTGGTAATCGTGGCCGGCGACTTCGGCTTTGTCTGGGACGGCGCAAACGCCGAGAAGTATTGGCTCAACTGGCTTGAGTCCAAACCGTGGACTACGTGCTTCGTCGACGGAAACCATGAGAACCATCACGCCCTGGCTGAGCTGCCGGTGCGGGAGTGGAACGGCGGCCTCGTCCATGAGGCGCGACCGCACGTGCTGCACCTGATGCGCGGCGAGGTGTACGACATCGCGGGGACCACGGTCCTCACCAAGGAAGGAGCCGCGAGCAACGACAGACAGAATCGCAAGGAGTGCAGGAGCTGGTGGCCCGAGGAGATGCCGAGCGAGGAAGAGATGGAGCGCTGCCGCGCCTCGCTCGACCGCGTGGGCTGGAAGGTCGACTACGTGGTGACTCACGAGGCGCCGGCCGCCCTTGCTGAGGGGCTGTGCCGAGAGTGCGGACGCGAATATCGGGACGACCGGCTTCAGCGATTCCTTGCCGAGCTCGACGGGCAGCTCGGCTACCGCGCCTGGTTCTTCGGCCACTACCACGGCGACGAATGGCGCGACGACAGGCACCGCCTTGTCTACCGAGACATCGTGCCGATCGAAGATGCTGCGCCCGGCTCTAGAAACCCTCTAGAAATGCTCTAGAAGGTTTCTAGAAAATAGACGCTTTGCGGCCTACTCCAATTCAAAGGTCTGGTCGAGGGAGTTTGACCCGGCGCCCATCCCGTCGACTTTCACTTCGATGGGAGACATGTCGTTGAGGTCAAAAATCGACACACCGTCGCATTCGCCTCCCGGCGCAAGCCCTTGCGAAGAGAAGCGGTCTTCCTGCAAATCGGCGGCAAACCCGCGAGATAGCATCTACTTATTTTGATAAGCCGTGATGTAGCTACCAACAGCGCATGAATCTGCCAATCGGTTGTTAATGGCGTGCCAGCGAACAACGGCAACCTTCCCGCCATCGCCAGCCGAGGAATCATGCGCCTCGACGCCGGTGACTGAATACTCCATCTTGCCGTAAACCCCGTCTTCCTGCGCGTTATCAGAATCAGCGACCTGAACTGCCGTCTGACGATCGTCTGCCTGGCTGCACCCAGAGGTCATAACTAGGGCGGTTGCCAGAACACCAGCAGCCCCAAAGTTCCGAGCTAGGTTGATTGCCTTTTTAACAGAGAGATGTTCCATCGACTACTCCAAACTTAATTGTTTTGAATGCCATCAGCCAAACAGCCAAGCCCCAATGAGCATGACCACTGAAACTGCTGCAAGCGAAGCTCAGACGGCATTTTGACGGGTGATGACACCGCTGATGGTGGGCGCATTTGCGCCGGCACCATCAATGACAGTCCAGACAAGTGCCGTGACCAAAAAGACGACTAGCCCTGCCGTTATCAACTCACGGCGAGACGGCCTTAGCTTGTCGGACATATCTACTCGCCCCTCGCCTGGGCCATGACCTCGACCTTGGCCTCGGCCACGGCCGCCCGCTGCTCGGAGGCGGCGAGGCGGTCCTTGAGGGCGGCGACCTCGGCCATCAGGTCGCGCTGGGCCAGGAGTGTGTCGGCTTGGGTTTTCAGTGCGGCGTCACGCTCGCCGCGCAGCCGCTCGATCTCATCGACCATGGCCTCAGCCTCGGCATGGAGTTGGACATCCTGCCTGCCGAGCCCCTTAGCACGGGAGAGGTACCTGACGCCCGCGGCGTGGAGCTCGTTGTTCTCGAGTTCGAGTCTCGCGGTATCGAGTTCGAACTTCTCCTCTATAAAGGCAACCCGCTCATTGCAGTCGGCCTCAATCTTTTCATTCCGATCCGTTGCCTCGACGAGCTTGCGGTTGAATTCGTCGAGCTGGGCCCTGAGCAGCGCGTTCTCGGTCCTGAGGGCGGCCGGCTCGCGCAGTAGCTTCTCCCGCCACGTCGCCTCGGTTCGCTCGGCGGCCTCCTCGTGGACGGACTTCACGCCGTAGATCTCCCTGATTTTTCTCTCGTCTGTCATCGTGCGACACTCCAATCAACAATGGGCATGGCTCCGCCACGCCGTACGGCTGGGAACAAATACGCGGCCGCTGTTGTTTTGTAGTCGTCCTGCGATCGGTGAGTTCTAAAAGCGTCTCAAGTCATACGTTCACGCAGGTTTTTGGTTAGAGAAATACCGCACGTTTTCATGGTATCACGTGCCTTAAAGGCCATGAATGGACGGCCATATCGATTCGTTGAAAATGGCACCAAAATGGCACCTACGACGCGTTGGTGGCGGGAGAGTGATGGCGTTAAAGATGCCGAGAATGATTATGGGATTGTTTTAGATGCGGGCATGAAAAAGGGTCGAATCGAAGTGTCTGGCCGGACGCCAATTGTCCGGGAACTGTTTCGGTTCGACCCTATTTTATTTTACATCCGCGGCATGTTCTTGTGGGCACCCTGACGGTGGCCGACTCTTACGACCTCGACAGTCGGTTTGTGGGCTTAAGATTTCGGAGGCTCCCAGCCGTTTTCGACTGCGGCGCGGTAGATTGCAGCGTAATTAAGCATCCAGCTGCCGTCACCCGCCTTTTGAATGTACCTCTTTTTCTTCAAAGAGGTATGGGCCCGGGAAATCGTGTTCTTGCTCAGGTGGTAGTGCTCCTCAATCCATTTGCTTTTTGCGTAAAAGCCCATGGCTTTTTTGTTTGTGGAAGGCTTTCCAAACTTCCATACAAGGCCGAGGATGAGGCGCTCAGCAGCGACGGTGGTGACGCAGCACGCCCACTCGGGCACTGAAATAAAATTAGCTTTATCCATTTTCCCTTTAATCTTTCGTTGTTCATTAACATCATCGCTAAATATGTCGGAAATCGACGGAAGCTCGCTCATGTTTACCACCTAATCAAGGTGGGCGGTACGACCTTCAAGCTGCTTGAAAAGCTCGTAGAACGAGCTTTCAAACATGTAATTAGAGCGATGGATCTGGATGAGCTTGCCGGACTCTCGCATAAACTTGCGTGCGGTGTTTTCGCTCCAGCCAGTGAGTTCGCGGATATCGTTAACGCGGAGCAACCGATCGCACTGAGCGGCACCAGTGGGGAAAGTCGGTGTGGACGCCTGAGTGCTAATCTTTGGAGTAGCCATGATGAGCTATCCTTTCAATGAGGGCCCTCCCTGTGCTTGTAAGACGTACCAGGTTCATAAGCACTTGGGGGGCCGGTTTCTATGACTACATGCGTAGCCATCTGACAGCTTTAGCATGTATTAAAACTCATTAGATGTCAATCAAATAAAGCATCTACCTGCGGAAACGGTATTATAGTACCGTAATATTATGAAATAAACGATGAATGAAAAACATGCTATTTCTCGCTTCTCTGTATATAGGCGTTGATGAAGGCTTCGTAGCCTTTAACTGCTTTTATTTCTGATTGTTGAACGAGGCTTGTATACGTTTTGAGCGTGATATTGGGGTCCGCGTGGCCAAGAATACCTTGCACGCTTCTAACGTCCGATCCGTTCGCCAGCATAAAAGTGCTTACACAATGCCTGAGCTGATGCGGGCAGATGCCCTTATATAGTTTTCCGCCAGTCGAATTGTTCGGCTCATAGATTCCAAGATTGCAGCTAACTGCGAAATCGCGAAACCAATGGTTGAAGATGTAGTTTTTCATGTGACAGACAGTAGGGACCCCTTGCTCGACAGCAATATCGCTAATGATGGGAGTGCTGCCAGTCTGGGACAGCCCCAGAGAGGCCAGGAGCTCTTTTTGTATGGCTGACCATGATTGAAGACGTTCGGCCAAGGTTTCTCCAACGGGGATTTTGCGTTGGCTTTCTTGTGACTTGGGTGCCCTCAGTTCATGATCGTTGGTGTACTGCCTGTCAATTTTCAAGGTTTTATTGGCAGGGTCCCAATCGCGCCATTCGAGGCCCAGCATCTCGCCTTTTCGCATACCCGTATACACTAGTACTAGCGTACCAACAGCTTCGGCGGTGAGCTCAATGTGTTGAAGATGTGTGCATAGGGTAGCTACTTGGTCGATTGTAAGTGATTCTCTTTTGTTGCGTGGTCTGCGAACATGAACGGTAGCGCAGGGGTTTCGGTCAATTATTCTCTTTGCGACTGCATTCGACAGAATCTGACGCAGTTTCGCATTGATTCGTACAAGCTCTGATGGTTTGTATTTTCCCGTACGACGAGCTTCGGCATATGTTTCTTCGATTAGATCGGGAGTTAGCCCCTCAATTGTCTGAAACGCACCGAATAGGTCTTCGATATGCCTGCAATCGTACGCTTCTCTTTCATAGCTCGTTGGCGCAAGCTCGGTGTCCCTATTTTCATGAAAGGCCCAGCAGTAGGATGCAAGCAGAGTTGGCTTTTTAGTTTTAGAGACCGTGCCAGAAGAGTTGATTTCTGCCAGCTTGGCCTGCATTGCAGCCTTTGCCTCTGTTTTAGTCTTGCAGTGAACCGTATAAGTTGGGGATCGTTTGTAGCGTCCCGTCTTAGGGTCCTTGATTCCAAGTGAAAAATAATAGCGATAGGTGTTAGGCGACCTCTTGTCTTTCCAACACGTGCCTCTTCCGCTAATGAGTGGTTGTTCTGACATCTTTGCACTCCGTTTCATTGATGAGTTTTCAACAATTCATTGAGTGCAGTTTAGCTAAAGCTGTTAGTAATATGTTTGTAAAAGCGGAGTCGCAGCTAATAGAGGCAAAAGACACAAACTGCTGTGCGTATCTGCGGTTATATGGTGGTCAATGATGTCTGATGAATGGTAGGGGGGAGCATTAAATCATATCTCCTAAAGCGGGTGTCGACGGTTCGAATCCGCCCGGGGGCACCAGAAGATTATGACGGCGTCGCGAGAGCGGCGCCGTTTCTGGTTTTTGGGAGCTGCCGGCGGATTCGAGCCGTCGACACCCGCGTCACCAATTTCCCCGCGGGGGGAGTTTTCGAATCCGCCCGGGGGCACCAGAAATTTGCCGAGCCCGGTACCGCTACGGTGCCGGGCTCTTCTGGTTCATGCCATGTCAAAAACGAAGCGCCCGCTTGCTGGGGGAGCAAGCGGGCGCCTGTGAGCGAATATGTTTGCGGCGAGAGCCGTAATGAGCGGTGAGGTGGCGACTAGTTGGTCGTACCGGAATCGTCGCCCGTGCCCGTGCCCGAGCCCGAGCCCGAGCCCGAACCCGCACCCGAACCAGAAAGAGCGACCGTCAGCCTAATCGTGCTGTCGGTG
>URTW01000126.1 GCA_900550815.1 uncultured Collinsella sp. | reverse complement strand
GGTAATCGAATCGCGGGGGCAACGCCGCACCAGGTGACGGCAAGCACCGTAAAGGTGACACAGATAATGGTTAGGCCGATCATCTTAGCATGGGGCGTCAGACCGAGAGAGCGCCCATGCGTAACGGAGGTCAGGTCGTCGATCAGGCCCAGCACGCCGGTCGCCAGCGTGGCAAGCAGCACGAGCACGAGCTCGGTGGTGAGCTTGCCCATCAGCAGGCAGGTCAGCGAGATCGCGACGAGGATGACAACGCCACCCATGGTGGGCGTTCCCTGCTTAACCAAATGACGCTTGGGGCCGTCGGCACGAACCTGCTGGCCGATACCCTCGACCTTGAGCAGCTTGATCCACCACGGCATGAGCAGCAGCGCAATGGCAGCGGCGATGCCAAGCCCCAAAAAAGCCTGATACGTTGGATACGAGGGATTGCCGAACATGGGCTAGCACACACCTTCCACAAAGCGGTCGAGCTCAACAAAACGGGAACCCTTGACCAGTACAACATCATGATTTTCAAGCGCGCCGCCCATGCGGTCGAGCACCTGCTGATAATCGGAGAACACCTGGATGCGGTCCTCGTCCATGCCCATCATGCGCGCGGCATCGGCCATAAGCTGGGCCAGCTCACCACCCACGCACGCCAGCATGTCGAGCTTCTTGGCGGCGGCATAGGCGCCCACGAGCTCATGCATGCGAGGAGCCTCATCGCCCATCTCGCCCATCTCGCCCAGGATCGCCATGCGAGACCCCGTGCACGAAAGCGAGCACAGTAGATCGAGACCAGCAGCCATGGATTCGGCGCTGGCGTTATAGGAATCGTCAATGACGCGGGCACCGCTCTTGGCGCGCTTGATCTCCTGGCGGTGACCGGTGATCGTGAGGCCTCTAAAGGCAGCATCGACCTGCTCGGGCGTCACGCCCAGGCGATAGGCAACTGCGGCGGCCTTAACGGCATTTGGGACGGACTGCACGCCGGGGATGGCAAGCATGGTATCGATCGTCTCACCCTGGCCAAAATCGAGCGTAAAGACCGGACGGCCTTCGTCATCAACACGAATGTCGCGGGCGCGGACCTCATCATCGTCCGAGACGCCGGCCAGCATCACGTCGATACCAGCAGGCTGGGCGAACGTATCGCGAATGAACGGTGTAAAGTCGTCCTCGCCGCCCAAAACCAGCAGCGGCAAGAAGTCGCCGGCGGCGCACATACCCTGGACAATCTCGGCCTTAGCGCGGGCGATGTTCTCGCGGCTGCCCAAAATGCCGATGTGAGAGGTACCAATCTTGCTCACGATGGCAAGGTTGGGATTGGCGGACTGGGACAGGCGCTCAATCTCGTGGAAATGGTTCATGCCCATCTCGAGCACCAGGACCTCGGTATCGGCCGGAGTGGAAAGCACCGTGAGCGGCATGCCGATCAGGTTATTGAAATTGCCCTTGGTGGCCCAGACACGATAGCGCTTGGCGAGCACGGCGGCGAGCACGTCCTTGGTCGTCGTCTTGCCGATGGAACCGGTAATGCCAACGACCAGGCAGCCAAGCTCCAGGCGATACGTGTGCGCCAAACGCAGCAGAAACTCCTCGGGATCATCGGTCAGCAGGATGGCGCACCCCTTGTCCTGCGCCAGCGAGACCAGCTCGGCCTCGGGTTCACGCGTCATCACGACGGCGCCGGCACCCGACTGGACGGCACGGGAAGCAAAATCATTGCCGTCGACGTAATCACCGGGAAAGGCGACGAAAATCGTCCCTTCCTCGACCTGGCGCGAGTCGATAACGCACCCGCGGCATACCCGATCGGCTTCTCCCGTCACGGTTCGGGCCCCTGTTGCGGCCGCGAGGTTGTTGACGGCGATCTCTATCATTGCAGCTCCCCTGTAAACCTAATAATGCTATCGGCGTATTGTATCCCAGCGCCGCACATGCGTGGTGCAGGGCATGTGAACACCCTCATATGGGACAACAAACCACGCCCCAAAGATTGTAACCCCCTACTTCGTGTGCGGGATACCCAGCACGTCGAGCGCGTTGGCCATAATGGACTGGAACGGCACCGCAGCGGCATCTGAGCCGCTCGGCGTTCCGTCGAGCGTGATATAGCACAGCACCTTGGGCGATTGTGCCGGTGCAAAGCCCATAAAGGACGACATGTAGTTCTCCTTGAGGTAGCCGCCGTTCTCGTCGGCACGTTCGGCCGTACCGGTCTTACCCGCCACGTCATAGCCGTCAACCGCGCCGCCAACGCCCGTTCCCTCGGACTCGACCGTCTGCATGCACGATGTCACCTGGGATGCGGCGTCCTCCGAAATCGCGCGCTCGCCTTCGCCCCAGTCCTTCTCGTCGCCTTTGCTGGACTTATAGAAGTGCGGTGTCATCATCACGCCGCCGTTGGCGATGCCGCCCACGGCACGTGCGATCTCAATCGGCGAGACGGACAGTGCCTGTCCAAAGCTCATCGAGCCCAGCGTGGCGCCGTCATACTGGTCACGCTCCTTGACGATACCCAGGCTCTCTCCCGGAAAATCGACACCCGAGCTGTGACCGATGCCCCACTTGTCCACATAGGCGGCAAAGTCGTCGGCACCGATCTTGCGCCCCACCAGGACAAAGCCCACGTTGGACGAACGGCGCATCATCTCGCGCACATCCATGGTCATGGCATAGTCGCGCTTGTCGGCATCGGTGACGGTATCGTCGCCCACCTTGATGCTCGCCGGCACCTCAAACGACGTACTCGATCGCACGACGCCCAAGTCGAAGCCGGCGCCCGCCACGAGCGTCTTAAAGACCGAGCCGGGCTCGTAGGCGTCGGTGACCAGGCGCAAGTTCATATCCTCGGTCTTGGCGTTTTCCAGATCGGTCTGGTCGTAGGTCGGGTACGAGCAGGCGGCGAGAATTTCACCAGTCGTGGGGTCGGTGACCAAAGCCGAGCCGTTCTTGGCCTTTGTCTTCTCGACAGCCTCCGCCAAAGCATCCTCAGCCGCTCGCTGCATATTGACGTCAAGCGTCGTCACGATGTCAACGCCGTCGACCGCAGCCACCTTTTTATAGGCACCGCCCGCGATATAGCTGCCGTCCCTCGCGCGCTCGCGCACGAGGGTACCATTCGTGCCGGTCAGAAGCTTGTTGTATTGCTTTTCGAGACCCGTCAAGCCGTCGTTGTCTACATTCACTACACCCAGCACCTGCGATGCCAGATTGCCGTATGGATATACGCGCTTCATGGCCTGCTCAAAAAGCACGCCGGGCAGGTTCTTCTTCTCCAGCGCCGCAGCATCGTCTTCGTCCACCTGGCGCTTGATATACACCCAGGTGCCATCGGACTCGACGAGCTTGCGGCAGGTCTTTTTATCGATTCCAGTTGCCTTGACCAGCGCCGACACCGTCTTGTCAACATCCTCGACAAGCTGCGGGTTCACGGCGATGTTGCGACATTCGACCGACGACGCCAGCACGTTACCGTTGCAGTCGTAGATGGTGCCGCGTTTGGCATAGAGGGTCTGTGCAAGCAGGCGGCGCGCATCGGCACGCTCGCGCAGTTTATCGGCTTCGACAATTTGATAGTCGGCAAGGCGAAAGACGCCCAAGCCCAAACCAAGCCCGATGAAGCCCATGATGGCTTTGCGGCGAGGCAGAGGCGTGCCTGTGAGCCATTCGGTCGACGAACTCTTGCGCGACCTGGTGTTATGCATTTGAGGGCCGTCCGAGCCGCGAAGTCGCGACGCCGGGTCGTTGCCACGGGACTGCCCGGCGTTGTAAGATTGCCGACCCGTTCCTTGATAACCAGAACGTCCCCGCGACGAGGGACGTCCAGAACCGCGGCCCCCATCGGAACCGCGGCGATAGTCATTTGTCATACTCAGCTACCGTCTTGCTACTGAGCGGTCGCGGTCGCGTTGGCGCCCGCGGCTGCATCCTGCGAAAAGTCAAGTGTAACGCTCTCGCTGGGCTCCACCATGCCATAAGCGCCCGCAAGGTCGCGAATGCGCGTGTCGGCGCCATAGACCGAATGCATGACCTCCAGGTCGGAGCTCTCATCGGTCGCCTTTTCGAGCGTGTTGGTAAGCTCGGCGTTGCTGTTGAGCACCTGGGCCGTAACGCCGGCGAGTGCCACGCGGGCGACGCCGATCGTCATGAAGATAGCCGCAATGATGCAAAACGTTTTAAGAACGCTCATGAAAACCGGGCTTACCGCCTGGTTTGCCTGACGGCCCGCGCCCGTGTAGACATCAAAGCGCGGCGTGCGCTGCTCACGGGGAGCAACGGGGGCCTGCGGCGTCTCACGATAGGCGGGCATGGCGTTCATATCATAGGCAAGTGCTGCGCTTGAAGTGTTGTAGCCCATGATATGCCGCCTCCCATCCCGAGTACGTTGGTAGTGTGTTTAAGCTTCGATTATGGTGCGAGCGGGAGATCCAATATCGCGCGGTCGCGCCTACAGACGCTGCGCCGCGCGGATTTTGGCTGATCTCGCCCGAGGGTTGCGCTCAACCTCATCAGGCTGGGCAACCAAGGGTCTGCGGGTGATGACCTTGAGTATCGGCACGTTGCCGCTCACGCACACCGGAATCTCCGGCGGACACGTGCACCCCTGGCTCATCTCCTTAAAGTGGTTCTTTACGATACGGTCCTCGAGCGAGTGATACGAGATGACGCAGATACGTCCGCCCGGGTTGAGCCACCTGGTGGCGGCATCAAGCCCTCGTTCGAGCACATCGAGCTCGTGATTGACCTCGATGCGAATGGCCTGGAAACTTTTCTTGGCCGGGTGTCCGCCATGCCGTCGAGCGGCAGCCGGGATTCCTGCAGTGATGATCTAGACATTTTGGCCGGTGGTGTCGATCGGTTCTTGCTCGCGGCGGCGCACGATCTCGCGCGCGATCTGCGAGGCGAACTTCTCTTCGCCGTAGACGCGTAGAATCCGGGCGAGGTCGTGTTCGTTATAGGTGTTGATGACCTCAGCTGCGTTTAAGGTGTTATTACCCGGATCCATCCGCATGTCCAATGGGGCGTCCTCGTTATACGAAAAGCCCCTGCCAGGGATATCGAGTTGCGGTGACGAAACGCCCAAATCGAACAGGAAGCCATCGCCCCCGGGCACCTCGGCCGAGCAAAGCAGCTCGTCCAAGTCGCCGAAGTTGCCCTTCAGCAGCTGGTGCGGGACTCCGGAAACCTCGCGGTCCAAACGGGCGCCAGCGGCCTCGAGGGCCATGTCGTCCTGATCGACGCCGAGCAAAAGGCCCGTCTCCCCCACCTGCGCGGCCATCTTTACCGAATGGCCGGCACCGCCAAGGGTGCAATCGCAGACAACGGAGCCGCTCTTTAGCCGCAGCGCCTCAAGCACTTCGCCGCGCATGACAGGTTCATGCCGATATTCTTGTGTCAAGATCCCACGCTCCATCCGTTACCCGTGCCTTGCCCTTACGAGAAGAAGAGGTCCAGCAGGGCCTCATCGTCATCGTCCTCATCGGCCGCGGCGCGATCCCAAACCTCAAGGTGGTCGTAGTTGCCCACAACCGTGACCTCGCGGTCGAGGTTCGCCTGCTTGCGGAGAGACTCGGAAAGACCGATACGACCGGCGCTGTCCACGTCCATCGACGTGGTGCGCTTGTTGATCGCCCTCATGAGCTTCTGGTCATTAATGTCACGCGGGTTAAAACCCTCGTGGCCCTCACGACCCGCGAAGAGTCCTTCGACCCACTTATCGAAGGCCTCGGCAGAGAACACGTACAGAGCATCGACATCCAGGGCTTTAAACACGCGAACGTGCTCTCCAAGCTCCTCGCGAAGGGGTGCAGGCAGGGATAGACGACCTTTTGCATCGAGATTGCGCTCGTATGCACCAGTCATTCCCATGTGCGCCCTCCCCTCGGTTACTCAGATGGCACGTACGCGGGGAACCACCCCGCCTGTCGACGTCATCAATAATATGGGGAACCGCCCCATTTTTAAACACCTATAGCCCCGCGCGAAAGGGGCGGCGACCACCCCAGCACAGCGCGACACACGATAAGAAAAAAAGACGCACAGAAAATAAGAA
>URTW01000125.1 GCA_900550815.1 uncultured Collinsella sp. | reverse complement strand
GCTGGCATGAAAATGGCAGGGCTGTGTCCTTCTGGTCATGCCCTGCCTTTTGAATGACAATTTGTCGCCTTGGGCGGCGCGCAGCGTCGAGCCGTTACGGCGTTTGGTAAAACGCCGTAACTTAGTAGTTGGCTTCGTAGCCGTTGCCGTCGCCGGTGGGCTCTTCGTAGTAGTCCGAATCGCTCGAATCGCTTGAGTCATCGGAATCGTCAGAGCTGACCGATGAGGTTGCGGTACCGTTTGCGTAGTCGTCAGACGTGTTGTTGTTCAGGTCGCCGATCGTAGAGCTGGAACCGTCGGAAAGGCCCATGGTGTTGGGACCCTTGGGGTCCTTGCCGGCGTCGACGCGCTCCATCATTTCCTTGAGCTCGTCCTCGTAGACAAAGACGTAGCTCACACCGTCGATCATGGTGCTGTCGTCGGCGTACGAGGGCAGGTTGGCCGAGTAGATACCGTCGACATCCATACCGCGCATGGCGTTGACCGTAGCCACGATATCCTGAACGCTCATATCGGTTACGAGCATATCGGACAGCGAATTAACCAGGCCAAAGATCTTCGTGGCATCGAAGTTATTGAGAATCTGGTTGGCAAGGGCGCCAAGCACCTGACGCTGGTGGCGCATGCGCGTGTAATCGCCGTCGGCATAGGTGTAGCGGCAGCGGGCATAGGTAAGGGCGGTGGCACCGTCCATATGCTGCTGGCCAGCGGTAATCTTAATATCCAGGTGCTCGGGGTCGTCAACATCATCGGTTGCGTTAATGTCGATACCGCCAACCGAATCAATCAGTGCCTGCATACCGTCGAAGCTGACCTCGGCATAGTGGGAAATCTGAACACCGCACAGCTCGTTGACCGCCTCGACCATGGCCTCGGCGCCGCCAACGGTATGGCAGGCGTTGATCTTCATGGTCTCGCCCTTGTACTCGACCTTGGTGTCGCGCGGAACGGAAATGAGCGTCGCCTGCTTTTGCGTGGGGTCGATGCGTGCCAGGATAATCGAGTCGGCACGATACGTATCCTCGCCCGGACGGCCATCGGTGCCAAGAAGCAGCGCGTAGAACGGATCCTTTGCCTCATCGGTGTCAACCAGAACCCGACGCAGATTGTCGGTAATGACATTAGAATCGCCGAGCTTGCCCATAATGGTGGCAAACCACAGGCCGGCAGCGGTAGTGGCACTCAGCAGCACGCCAAGCACGACAATGAGCGCGACGTGACGAATCGTGTGGCTACGGCGACGTTGACGAGCGCGCTCGGAATAGCGAGCCACGTTATCGCGACTGTAGATCTTGGCCTGCGCACCAGTTGAGGGTCTTCGGGTGGTGGTATCCGCGAGGGGCTTTTTATTAAACATAGGCAACCTGTATTAGTAGATGACGGGATCGGGGACGGTAGCATGCTCGACATGCGCACCGAGCGCCTGCAGCTTTTCGACAAACTGCTCGTAGCCGCGCTTGATGTGATGGATAGCCGAAACCTCGGTCGTCCCGTCGGCGATCAAGCCCGCTACGACGAGGGCCGCTCCGCCGCGCAGATCGGGCGAGGTAACCTGTGCACCCGAGAAGCCCTTGACGCCATGAATCATGGCATGATGGCTCTCGATACGAATGTCGGCACCCATGCGCACCAGCTCAGAGGCAAACATAAAGCGATTCTCGAAGATGTTCTCGGTAATAACGGAACTGCCGTCGGCAAGGGCGGAGAGTACCATAATCTGCGCCTGCATGTCCGTCGGGAAGCCGGGGAACGGAAGCGTCTGGATGTCGACCGGCTTGATACGCTCGGCACGGTTCACATGGACACCATCCTCGACGCGCTCGCAATCGATACCCATGAGCTCCATCTTCTTGAGCACCATGCCCAAGTGAATGGGGCAAAAGCCCGTGACATCGACACCGCGATCGTCGGCCATCAACGCACCGGCAACGATAAAGGTACCGGCCTCGATGCGGTCGCCCACCACGCGATGGGTAACGGGATGGAGCTCTTCCACGCCTTCGATAGTCACGACGGGCGTACCGGCGCCGACAATCTTGGCGCCCATCTCGTTGAGCATGTTAGCGAGATCGACGATCTCGGGCTCGCGGGCGGCATTATCGATAACCGTGGTGCCCTGTGCGCGCACAGAGGCCATGATGAGGTTCTCGGTCGCACCGACGCTGGCGAACTCGAGCGTGACGGTGGTACCGCGCAGACCTTGGGGCGCATTAGCGTTGATGTAACCGTGGGCGGTATCGAACTCAACGCCCAGGGCCTCAAGACCAAGAATGTGCATATCGATCTTGCGAGCACCCAGGTTGCAGCCGCCCGGCATGGCAATTTTGGCGCGATGGAAGCGGCCCAGCAGGGGTCCCATGACGGCGGTGGAAGCGCGCATCTTGGCAACGAGCTCGTAGGGGGCCTCCCATGAATCGACCTGAGAGGTATCAATCTCGAGCGTGTGCTCGTCGAGAACATCGATCGTAGCGCCCATGCCCTTGAGCACCTTGCCCATCACGTGAACATCGGAAATATCGGGCACGTTCTGCAGCGTCGTCTTGCCCGGCGCCAGAAGCGTTGCCGCCATGAGTTTGAGCGCGGAGTTCTTGGCGCCCGAAACGGGCACGGAGCCTCCGATGGCGTGGCCACCCTCAACGCGGATAATATCCAAGGTCTACCCTTTCAAAAAGCATGCCCGGGGTGGCTGGGCCATCCCGGGCATGATGTGTTCGCAAATGGTCGAACGCTAAATCGTTTGACTATTGGGCAAGCTTGAGCTTACACCATGCGATTTCATTATAGAGGTAGGCGCGGCGTGCATCATCCTCCGACAAATTACCCAGCTTCTCTTCAAAACCTTGAATATCAGCTTTAAGCTTGTCGGCATCGACGGTCGCCAAATCGCAAGCACGCTCGGCGAGAACGGTCACGACATCGTCCGCAACCTGGACATAGCCGCCGGCCACGGCAAACGTGTGGTCGACAGTGCCCATGGCCTTATCGGAAACGCGAACGTAACCGCGGTCGATCGTGCAGATCTCGCTGGAGTGAGCAGGCAGAACGCCAAACTCGCCATCCGTGGACGGAATCGACACAAACGCAGCGTCGCCCTCATAGGCGCAGCTCACGGGGCACACGATGCGGATACGCATAACCTACTTCTCCCCCATCTTGCGGGCGCGCTCGCGCACGTCCTCAATCGTGGAAGCATAGCGGAAAGCCTGCTCGGGCAGGTCATCGGCCTTGCCGTCGACAATCTCGGCGAAAGAGCGGACGGTATCCTCGACGCGGACGTAGACACCGGGGTTGCCGGTGAACTTCTCGGCGACGTGGAAGGACTGCGAGAGGAACTGCTGAATCTTACGGGCACGGTTGACCGTAAGGCGCTGCTCCTCGGACAGCTCGTCCATACCCAGAATGGCGATGATGTCCTGAAGGTCGGAGTACTCCTGCAGGAGCTCCTGGACCTTGACGGCGACACGGTAGTGCTCCTCGCCAACGATCGAGGGATCGAGAGCGTCGGAGGAAGACGCAAGCGGGTCGATAGCCGGGAACAGGCCGAGCGACGAAATGCTACGCGAAAGAACCGTGGTGGCATCGAGGTGCGTAAACGTCGTGGCAGGCGCCGGGTCGGTCAGGTCGGCTGCGGGGACGTAGACAGCCTGGACGGAGGTAATGGAGCCCGTCTTGGTCGAGGTAATGCGCTCCTGGAGGTCGCCCATCTCGGTTGCCAGCGTGGGCTGGTAACCAACGGCGGACGGCATACGGCCCAGCAGTGCGGAAACCTCGGAACCTGCCTGGGAGAAGCGGAAGATGTTGTCGATGAACAGCAGAACGTCCTGGCCGCGATCGCGGAAGTACTCAGCGGTGGTAAGGCCGGCCAGACCGATGCGCAGACGCGCTCCGGGCGGCTCGTTCATCTGACCATAGACCAAGCAGGTCTTGTCGATAACGCCAGACTCGCTCATCTCGAGGAACAGGTCGGTGCCCTCGCGGGTACGCTCGCCGACGCCGGTGAACACCGAGGTGCCGCCGTGCTCCTGGGCGAGGTTGTTGATGAGCTCCTGGATCAGAACGGTCTTGCCGACGCCGGCGCCGCCGAACAGACCTGTCTTGCCGCCGCGGATGTAGGGCTCGAGCAGGTCGACGGCCTTGATGCCGGTCTCGAAGATCTCGGTCTTGGTGGTGAGCTCGTCGAAACGGGGCGCTGCATGGTGGATGGGGTAGAACTCCTCCACCTCGGGCATGGGCTTGCCGTCGACGGGCTTGCCCATGACGTTCCAAATGCGGCCGAGCGTCTTGGGACCAACGGGCATCTTCATGGGCTCACCGGTATCGGTGGCGATGAGGCCGCGCTGCAGGCCGTCGGTCGAGGACATGGCGACCGTGCGGACGACGCCGCCCGGAAGCTGGCTCTCGACCTCGAGGATCGTGCTCAGATGACCGATCGGGGTCTCGGCCTCGACCGTGAGCGCATTGTAGATCGGGGGCACCGCGCCGTCAAACTTGACGTCGACGACAGGGCCGATGATTCGCACGATGCGACCATCACCGGCAGTCGTCTTCTTGGTGGCTTCCTCGACCGCAAGCTTTACGGTGTTATTAGCCATTACTGTTCCTCCAATGCTGAGGCTCCGCCGACGATCTCGTTAATCTCGGTCGTGATCGAAGCCTGGCGCACGCGACTATACGTGCGGGTAAGGGTCGAGATGATCGCGGTGGCGTTTTCCGTCGCGGAGTGCATGGCCTTGCGGCGTGCACCCTGCTCGGCAGCCGCCGAATCGATCAGGGCCTGGTAGATGACCGTCAGGATATAAGACGGCACAAGCTTGCCGAGAACATGCTCGGGAGAGGGCACGAACTCGAACGTGGACGAGATGCGCTTAGGGGCGTCGGTCTCGTTCTTACGCGGACCGTGGGCCATAGCGATCATCTCGGGGTCGAGCGGCAACAGATGCTCGACGCGAAGCTCCTGATCCACGCGGTTCTTGGCGTGGTGGTAGACAAGCTCGACACGGTCAAGCTCACCGGCACGATACGCATCGCAGATATGAGAGGAGATCATGCGGGCCTGATTGAAATCGGGCTCAGAGGAGTTGCCCTCAAAGTGCATGACAACGTTTGCGCGGTCACGGAAATACGTGGCCGGTTTGCGCCCACACGCGATGATCTCGCACTCGATGCCGTCGTTCGCCCAAGAAGCGGCGAGCTTTTCGGCCGTGCGCTCCACCGTCGTATTGAAACCGCCGGCAAGGCCGCGGTCCGAGGCAATAACGACAATCAGGCCATGCTTGACGCTCTCATGCTTCTGCAGCATGGGATCGGTGCCCGAACAGGAGGCGTCGCCGGCGACCGTCAACATGACGTCGGTCAGCGCCTCCTTATAGGGCTCGGCCTGCTTGGAGCGATCGAGGGCACGACGAATCTTGGCCGTAGAGACCATCTCCATCGTGCGCGTGATCTGCTTGGTCGTGGTAACCGAGGAGATTCGCTTCTTAATGTCGCGAAGGTTGGCCATGGGGCTTAGTTCTCCTCTGATCCAGAAACATCCGAATGGTGCTTGGCCATGAACTGCTGCTTGAAGTCGCCGATGACGCGCAAGAGCTCAGCCTTGGTGTCATCATCGATCTTCTTGGCGCGAACCTTGTCGAGCAGCGAACCAAAGCCATTGTCCATGTACTCGATGAGCTCGGCACGGAAGGGCAGCACGTCGGCGATCTCCAGGTCATCCAGGAAGCCCTCGTTGCCAGCGAACAGCGTAACGATCTGCTCGCCAACCTCAAACGGCTTGTAACGCGGCTGCTTCAGGAGCTCGGTCATGCGAGCACCGTGGGTCAGCTGCTTCTGAGTAGCCTCGTCGAGGTCGGAGCCGAACTGCGTAAAGCCAGCGAGCTCCTGATAGGAAGCGAGGTCCAGACGGAGGTTGCCGGCGACCTGCTTCATAGCCTTGGTCTGCGCGTCGCCACCGACGCGGGACACGGAAATGCCCACGTCGACTGCCGGGCGCTGGCCCTGGAAGAAGAGCTCGGACTGCAAGTAGATCTGACCATCGGTACTGGAATTGACGGAGGTCGGAGAGTAGGCCGCGCCG
>URTW01000124.1 GCA_900550815.1 uncultured Collinsella sp. | reverse complement strand
AGTACGCGGCAAGTAGGGAACTCCCTAAACGCATTAGATTCCGGCGAGTTTGCAGTAACGGTCAACGTTGCTGGCAAACACCATCTCCACAGCACCCTTCTGCACGGGCTCCGCCGGAGTTTTACCCCACAGCAAATACTCGCCCAAGGTCTTGGCGCCGCGATACGCCAGGCTCGTCGGGTCCTTATAGACAATATTGGTAAAGATACCGCGGCGCAAGGCCAGAGCACTTTCGGGAAACAGGTCGTTGCCGATCACCATGACCTGACCGGCCTTGCCGGTCGAGACGAGCGCGTCGGCAACCACTTCGGAACCAACAGCAAAAACGCTACAGATAAGTTCGGGGGCGTCCGGCGCACTCAAGCGCGTTTCGAGCTCATGCTCGAGTTGTTTGACTTGCGCATGGGCACCTGCAAGATCCTCAACCTGCCATGGAATATCACGTTCGCGCAGGTAATTGTGGAAGGCGCGGGCGGTTAGATAGTGCGAATCGGTATATGGGTCGCCTGTCAAAAGGAGCACGCGGGCGTCGGCCCCAGAAGCATGGACCAGGTTTGCCGCCTGCTCGGCCATAAGGCCGCCTGCCGTCGAATATTCGGCCAAGCTCGCACCCAAACGATTCAAATGCGGACGGTCGCCGTCGACAAGCTCAATCGTCACGCCCGCCTCGGCGATCTGCCCCAAAAGCTCAGTCGCACGATCGTCGCCCGGCGCATAGGCGAGCAAACCATCAATCTTCTCGCCCACCTGCAGACGCTCGTCGATTTGCTCGAGTGCATCAGCGTAGCCGCCCACGCCAAATTCAACGCGTTCAACGGTAATGCCCTGGTCGATGACCTCTTGCTCAAAGCGATTGCAGCCTTCCCATAGGTAACGATAGAAATAAGCGCCCTCACGCGATGCGCACGGCAGACAAAACAGCAGATTGATGTCCTTACGACGCAGACTCGAAGCACTCGTGTTGCGGTGATAGCCCATCTCCTCAGCCTTAGCATTAACCTTGGCACGCACAGACTCGCTCACGCCGGCCTTGCCCGTAAGGGCCTTATGCACGGTGTTAATGGAAACGCCAAGCTCGGCGGCTATGTCCTTCATGGTGACGCGTGCGCTCATAGGATTACTCCGGTACAGACGGGCAGCTAATAAACAATTCAGTTAACGATACCCCAAAAAATGCATGTCTACTCGCCGCACTCACGCTCGAATGTGTAAAAAGCCCCGCGAACGGATGCTCGCGGGGCGTTCAAGATACCCAGTTGTTTATTTGACACCGCGGCCTAAATTCTCAGCCACTTTGTCGACGCCTTTCAGCGCGGCGCACGTCTTTTTGTTGGAGCAATGCCCCGTGCAAACGCCACCCTGAGCGCAGTCGGCGCAGGTGCCCTTGCGGTAGACGCGCACGCATACCGCGACAAACGCAACGCCGATAACAGCCAGTACAACAATATCGATAGGTGCCATAGCAAGCCTCCTCTAGTTAACCATCACTTACTTTACCCCATTCTCCACCTACCAAAAAGGGACAGGTTTATTTTGGTCGGTTTTATCTGCGGAAACGCCACATCTTAACTTCTGGGGCAAAGTAATCTGTCTCCCATGCACAAAAAGCCCGGGGTCGCTGGGACACCCGGGCTCGTGAAAAGGGGTTAATCCTTATTCGGACTTAAGCGGAAACTGCGGCGGAAGCAGTGTTGGTCTCGTCCTCGTCGGTCCATGCATGCTTTGGCATGGGACGGAAGATCTGGAAGAGCATCGCAGCCAGCAGCACGATGGCCACAATCGTCCAGATACCAAACTGCCCAAGGACAAGCAGGTTGTAGAGCTGGTTGATGAACAGGCCGATCACCCAAGCAAAGGCGCACTCGTAGCCGAGGGCAATCGCGGTCCACTTGCCGGAGTCCATCTGGTTGCGGATGGTACCCATAGCGGCAAAGCACGGAGCGCACAGCAGGTTGAAAGCGCCAAAGGCAACGCAAGCGCCCATGGTCGGGAACATGCCGGCAAACGCGGTCCACAGGCTCGGATCGGTCTCGGCGGCATCGGCAACGGACAGCAGCGAGCCGGCGGTGGCGACGACGTTCTCCTTGGCGACAAGACCCGAGACGGACAGTGCTGTTGCCTGCCAGGTGCTAAAGCCGAGCGGGGCGAAGATCCAGGCGATCAGGTTGCCGAGCATGGCAAGCACGGAGTAGTCCATGAACTCCTCGGGGATGCCGTCCATCGCAGGCAGGAAGCCAAAGGAACCGTTATAGCTACCAAAGTTGGAGAGGAACCAAACGACGACGGTGGACGCGAAGATGACCGTGCCGGCCTTCTTGATAAAGGCCCAGCAGCGCTCCCACACGTGCAGCGCCCAAGAGCGGATCGCCGGGAAGTGGTAGGCAGGAAGCTCCATAACGAACGGCGTCGGGCGGCCGGCGAAGAGCTTGGTCTTCTTGAGCATCAGGCCCGAAGCGATGACGGCAAAGACGCCCAGTAAGTATAAGAGCGGGCTGATCCACGCGGCGGTGGTGGAAGAATCGCCGATGATGGAGCCCATGAGCATGGCGATGATCGGCAGCTTAGCGCCGCAGGGAATAAACGTGGTGGTCATGACCGTCATACGGCGGTCCTTCTCGTTCTCGATGGTCTTGGTAGCCATGACGCCGGGGACACCGCAGCCCGAAGACACGAGCAGAGGATTGAAGGACTTACCGGACAGGCCAAAGCGGCGGAACACGCGGTCCATGATGAAGGCGACGCGGGCCATATAGCCGCAGTCCTCCAGGAAGGACAGCATCACGAACAGCAGGAACATCTGCGGCACAAAGCCGAAGATGGCGCCCAGGCCGCCAACGATACCGTCGCAGACCAGCGAATCGACCAGGCCGCCGTCCTCGGTGCCGCCCGCCACGAGGGCGTCGTGGACCATGGTGGTAATACCCGGAACATACGGGCCATACTCCGCCGGATCAACCGAATCGGCAGCATCGCCCGCGGCCTCGACAGCTGCGTCGTAGGCGTCGCGACCCTGGCCGAGCACATACCAACCGTCGGTACCAAAGAGCTGGTCGTTGGTGAAGTCGGTCACCGTGCCGCCCAAGGTAGAAACGGCGATGTAGTACACGCAGAACATGATGACCACAAAGATCGGCAGGCCCAGGATACGGTTGGTAACCACGCGGTCGATCTTCTCGGAGGTGCTCATCTTTGCCGGAGCCTTGGTGAGGCACTCGTCAATGATGTGGGCAATCACGCCGTAACGCTCGCCGGTGATGATGGACTCGGCGTCGTCGTCGCAGTCCTTCTCGCACTGGGCGACCAGCTGCTCCACGCGAGCGGCCTTCTCCTTGGTGAGGTTGATGAGCTTGCAGGCGTCCGCATCGCGCTCGAACAGCTTGACAGCGTAGTAGCGGCGCTTGTTGGCGGGAACGCTCGCCGGAAGGTTGTTCTCGATGTGCGTCAGGACATCCTCGATGGAGGAGTCGAACTTGTGCTCCGGCACCTGGCCCTTGGAAGCAGCGGACTTCTTAACCTGCTCGAACAGCTCCTTGATGCCCTTGTTCTTAAGGGCCGAGATCATCATAACCGGGCAGCCGAGCTTCTTGGACAGCTTGTCCGTGTCGATCTTGTCGCCGTTCTTCTCGACCAAGTCGGCCATGTTGAGGGCGACGACCACGGGCAGGCCGGTCTCGATAACCTGAAGCGCCAGGTACAGGTTACGCTCGAGGTTGGTGGCATCGACGACTTGGACGACGACATCGGGCTCGCCGCTCATGAGGTAATCGCGCGAGCATTGCTCCTCGGGGCTGTAGGGGGAAAGCGAGTAGATGCCAGGGAGGTCCGTGATGGTAACGTTCTTGTCGCTTAGGAGCTTGGCTTCCTTTTTCTCAACCGTGACGCCGGGCCAGTTGCCAACGTAGCCGTTGGCGCCGGTAATCAGGTTGAAAAGCGTGGTCTTGCCGCAGTTGGGGTTACCCGCCAGCGCGGCATGGATCTGAGAATCCGCCATTCAATCCTTCTTCCTTGTGTGCCCGCGCTGCTTTCTCCGCGCAGGCTGGATAATGTGCTTCAAAGATGCTGCATTAAGTTAGAGAAACCTAACTTTATCTGCAGATATATGCGCCGCGAGCCCTTACTGGACCTCGACGACGGCAGCCTCCTCCTTGCGGATGGAAAGCTCGTAGCCGCGCACGTTGATCTCGACCGGATCACCGAGCGGTGCAACCTTCACGACCTTGAACGAAGTGCCCTTGATGAGCCCCAGGTCCATAAGGTGACGGCGAAGCGCACCCTCACCGTGAAGCTTGACGATGGTAGAGCTCTCGCCCACCTTAACGTCACCCAACGTCTTCATCCTCTTGTCCCCCTTTCGGTTTTTATGAAATGCTGCGGACTAACCGACGGTCATGATGTGCATGGCAACCTTGGAATCGATGCCAAAGCGTGCGCCCAGCACCGTGACGATGATATTGGCGCCACTCGAGCTCACCACGTGGATTTCGCTGCCCTCGACAAAGCCGAGGTCCTTGAGGTGGTGCTTCATGTCCTCATTGCCCTTTACACGAGACACGCGCACGGTTTCGCCCGCTTTTACCATCGAAAGCGGCATTGCCGGCATCTGCGGTCCGCAAGACATGAGTGGCTCCTAACGTCAGTTCGTCCTCAACATCGACGCGGTAAAAGTTAACCACGCCTATGTTCGCTTTAGTAAACTAACACGTGGTTAACTTTTTGGAAAGGGTCCCCATTCAGATTTCGAAAAAGTTTCCTATACGAAACAAAAGAGGCACCGCAAAGACCATCTCTTTACGGTGCCTTGTCATACCAATTTATGCAACAAAGGGGACTGTCCCCTTGTCACATTGTTGAGGTTAGAGCGAGAGGTTTCTGATCGACGTGACGCAGGAGGCCTCATCCACGCCCGAAACGCGGAACACGATGTCCTCGCCACATTCGCCACAGAGTGCCATGCGCCCTATAACGTCGCGGCCATCGACATGACGATTGCCAATCGAAACCGACACGTCACTACGATGCTTGGCGATAATGTCATAAAGCAGCGCAACCGGGCGGGCATGCAATCCCAACGGATCTTTAATCGTCTTCGTAAATTCGACCATGTCCCCTCCCACGACATCGCACATTCGGCCGGCAAACCCAGCCACGTGGTAGCTATTGTAGCGTTAGATGCTTGTCGAGAGCTCCTCTGAACACCTCGTGGGCAAAAAGTGGCAAATATGAGTACTGTCACCAATTTAGTAGCAGCAAAATCGAGAGCCATTTGCCTACTTTGAGCGATTTGAAGAGGTTAAAAGCCGTCAAACGCCCTTTAAAGGGGGTTAGATAAATTGATTTTGAGCCCATTTTTGCTCAGAACAGGCCGAAAAATATGACACCTCTTTTGCAACAGTACTCATATTTGGCATTTTTTGCCCAAAGGGTCCAAAACCATGCCCCAAAACACAAAAGGAGGGGCCTCGTAAGGCCCCTCCTTAGGAAGGGGAATCGTTTTATTCCACAGCCGCAGATTAATCCTAGCCGCTACTCCATCATGTCGAGGACGGAGGGGCGCAGCTCGCTCTCGGCGGCCTCGGGATCGGTCTCGCGCAGACGGTTGATATAGCGGTTGTACCACATCACGGCAAGGCCCAGGAAGACAACCACGCCGCCAACGTTGTAGACCAGCGTCAGCCACAGCGGCTGATCGAGCGTAATGGCGCCGCAGATAAGCACGAAGCAGAAGACCACAAGCAGGACTGCGGCAACGACCAGGCCAAAGCTGCGCGAGCCCATGCGGAAGCCACGGGGAGCAGCATCGAAGTTCTTGCGCAGCATAAAGTAGGCAAGCAGAATCAGCAGCGGCGGGAGCAGAGCGGTGGCAGCCGTCATGTTGGTGACGATCATGAGCAGGTCGTCGAGGTTACCAGAGCCCAGGGCCGGGATGATCAGGATGGGGACGACGATGGCGAACTGCAGCCAGGCAGCGCGGGCAGGAATGCCGTGCTCGTTGAGCTCGACGATCTTGCTACCAAAGACGCCCTTGGTGATCTCGGTGATCACCAAATAAATATAAAACTAAGAACACATCATGAAGGAACCCAGCGTAGCGGCGAGCAGAATCACGCCGCAGACGCGCGTCGCCAGATCC
>URTW01000123.1 GCA_900550815.1 uncultured Collinsella sp. | reverse complement strand
TGTTTTGCGCGCATGCTGACGTTCAACACCATTGGTCGCCATCAGAGCTGTCTGGTGAGCACTCGTTTCTCGTCCAACTTGTCCCCGTTGGTGTCGCAGTGCAGCCTGGACGACCCCTACACCGTCGCCATCAGCCACGGCGAGGGCCGCTTTGTCGCCAACGACGAGGTGCTCGCCCAGCTCATCGCCAACGGCCAGGTCGCCACGCAGTACGTGGGCGAAGACGGCAAGCCCAGCATGGATCTTTCCGTCAACCCCAACGGCTCCGCACTCGCCATCGAGGGCATCACGAGCCCCGACGGCCGCGTCCTGGGCAAGATGGGCCATGCCGAGCGTCGCGGCGACAACCTGTACCGCAACGTGCCCGAGCATGTCCCTGGCGATAAGTTCATGCCGATCTTTGAGAGCGGCGTGGCCTACTTCGCTTAATGCGTCCCATCGGGTACAATCCCCTCGGGTAACAACACCCGCCACCGGCACACCCGGTGGCGGGTTCTTTTTTGCTTCACGCATACAGGAAGGACATCATGGAAAGCCGCAAGCCGTATCTCGCCACCCTGCCCGGACTCGTCCTGGGCTGCCTCGTCTGCTGCGCGCTCTGGGGATCGGCTTTCCCCTGCATCAAGATCGGCTACGGCCTCTTTGGCATTCCCTCGCACGACGGCGCCTCGCAGCTGCTCTTCGCAGGTTTGCGCTTTACGCTTGCCGGCGCCCTGGTTATCGTCGGGATGAGCGCGGCTCAGCGCCGTCCACTCGTTCCGCAAGCGCGCGATATCAAACCCATCTGCATCTTGTCGCTCTTCCAGACTATCGGGCAGTACTTCTTTTTCTACCTGGGCCTCTCGCGCGCCAGCGCCATGTCGAGCTCCATCATCGAGGCCAGCGCCAACTTCCTCGCAATCCTCTTTGCCGCCCTGGCATTTCACACCGAGAAGCTCAATACGGCCAAGGTGCTTGGCGGCGTGTTGGGCTTTGCCGGCGGCGCGCTTGTCAACCTTTCGGGCGCACATGGCACCTTTGGCTTCACGCTCGATGGCGAGGGCTTTATCCTAGCCTCCACTGTCGCGGGCGCTCTTTCGACCTGCCTGATCGGCATCTTCTCGCGCAAGCACGACGGTGTTTTGCTTGCCGGCTGGCAGTTTTTAGTCGGCGGCCTGGTCCTCACCGCCATCGGCTTTTTGATGGGCGGCACGTTGTCCCCCACCGCAGTCGCCCCCGCCATCGCGCTCATCATCTACATGGCGCTTATCTCCGCCGTCGCGTACTCGCTGTGGTCCCGCCTGCTCGCCGTCAACCCCGTCAGCCGCGTGTCGGTCTTTGGCTTTATGAACCCGGTCTTTGGCGTGCTGTTGAGCGCACTGCTGCTCGGCGAGGGCGCTGGCACGAGCCCCGTTACCGTCATCGTTGCCCTGTTGTTGGTCTGCGGCGGCATCATCATCGTCAACAAACCCAAAAAAGCCTAACGAGCTCACCTTTTTAGGGAGGGCGTTTGCACACTTTAGCTTAATGGAATACATCGATGAGCTGAGGGCCGCCACGCACGCAAGCGTGCGACCCTTTTCCTAGCGTATCTGGATGCCGGCTTTCTTTTTCTCGGCCTTGACGCGGTAGAGCTCCGCATCGGCAGCGCGAAGTAAGTCTTGCCAGGTATCAACACTATCGCCGACCCGCGCGTAACCGATGGACATCCGCAATGCATACGGCACCTCGGCATGCGCGAGCTCGTCGTTGATTGTCGCGCACAGATGCATGATATCCTGTTCCGCCGCTGCCTTTTGGAGCACCACGAACTCATCGCCACCATAACGCGCGATAAAGCCACCAGACGCCGAGCAGACCTCTTTGAGCGTAGCAGATATGACCTGGAGAGCATGGTCGCCCTCCACATGTCCATAGCGATCGTTAATCAGCTTAAAGCCGTCGGCGTCCATCATAAGCAGATACACATCTTCGGCCTGATCCACATTTGAAAAGAGCGACAGCATATAGGTCTCAAAACGGTTGCGGTTGTTGAGTCCAGTCAACGGGTCAGTCGAGATCACTTGCTCCTGGCAGATGATATAGAGCAGCAACATGCTAATCATTATGCCGACACAAAGGCCAGGCACCGAGTATACGATCTGAAAGGTACCGCCCACCAGAGCGGGATCCGTAAAAATGGCGAGGGTGCGATAAATGGCCTTCTTTTGCAGGCTTTCGACTTTTCGAGCCTGAATAAAGGCATGCAAGGACGTATATATGACGTAGCAGTAGCTAACGATAGGCTGAATCATATAAAGCGCTCCGCGACGATATACGCCCAGCGAATCGATATAGAACATAGCGTGCGTCCAGTAGCTGGTAAATGCCAGAACGACCACCAATGCGGTTGGCAACGTTAAAAGTACCACCCTATAGGGCGTGGTCAGGAGCCGTGAGCCCTGCATCGTCTCGGAATAGAAAAACCAAATGAGGCACGCGATGGCGAACAGCGAAAACGAAACCGCGTTGGAAATCCAGTTGGCCGTGATGCCTACAGGAGTGCTCACGCCGTCCGAGAGCGTCCAGATCATATCGAAGAAAATGTAGGCAGCAGACGTGTAGCCCAGCATGCTAAACAAAAGCTGCTGGGTGCTCGAGAACAGGGAGCGACGGCTTCGTACGGCAAGTCCGATAAGAATAATCATGCACAGCAGGAATATCTCGATCTTGAGTGCCTTTACCACTAGACGCCCTCCCTTCAATATCCAAGTGGCCAGAATCGCCCAATTCGAATCTGGGCAACAAACACCCCCTACTCCGCAGGGGTAAGGGGAATAATAGCAGAGCGCCCGAACGTCACTGCAAGACAGCTCTCGTTCGGGCGCTCAAACGGCGCGAGTTGCACGCCGGAATCATTGATGGGTATCGATTGCTACTCGCCATCGATGTCGGTCGCGACAGCCTCTTCGATGGCCTCGACACCGGCAGGCGACAGGTCTTCCTTGCTCTGGCAGAACTTCTTATCGACCCAGCCGGTCAGAATCGGGGCCATGATTGCCGTGATGATGACGGCAGTGGCGATCTGCGCATACGCGGTGGGCGCAAGCTCGGCATAGCGCGGAGCGACCTCGGCGAGGGCGACCGGCGTGGTCATGGCCGTGCCGGCATTGGGGGAACTGGCCACAGCCGCCTTACCATTGCCGCCTCTCAGGCGCTCGAAGGCAAAGGTAATGGGACCGACGATAAAGAGCGTGATGAGGCCCAGCAGGATGCCCGAAATGCCACCGGCGATGAAGCTCGAAAGGCTCATGGACGCACCGAGCTGAAAGCCGATAACGGCGATCGCGGGATTGGCGCCGGGGACCAGCAGATTCTTGATAAACGGGAACAAGTTGCCCAGGACCATGCCGATAACAAGCGGCAGTATGGAGCCGATGATGGTCCCGACGGGGATGTTGGCGAGACCCGAGACGCCCAGGATGATCATGGTAACGGCAGGGCCGGCCGTAAAGAACAGGATACCCACGGCGCCTTGCTCGGACTCATCGCCGAACTCGCCCATGATGCCTGTATAGAGCGCCATGTTGCAAAACGTAATGCCGCCGATGATGGAGACCGAGCTCAGGCCTAAAAAGTTATCGTTAAAGAAGTACGCGACGCCCAGACCCAGCGCGGCTGCCACTACAAGCTTAGGAATCAGCACGACGATGCCGGTCTTGATGGCGCCCGGCGGGGACTTATAGCTGATGCCGGCGCCCACGAACAGCAAGATCGCGGCAACGATGGTGTTGGAGCCGCCGCGGCAGGCAGCCGTAAAGAAGCCGCCGACCTCAAAGACCTGCGGGCAGAAGGTATTGAGCAAAAGGCCGACGATCATCGGATAGATCATGATGTCGCCCGGGATGCGCGGTACCTTGAATTTCTTTTGCTCGCTGGCGGTCGCTTCCTGTGCCATGAAACCCCCATTTCCGCTGACGCGGAACAAAAGCCCACGTCGCGCTTTGCTACAGTAAAGTTTGACCATGGTACCAGAAGAAGCAGACCGCCTCGGTGAGAAATTCGATTCGTTAGGCCGGGACGATAACGCGTCCTGCTCCTATACGAGGCTCAAAACGATATAGAACACGATGCCCGAAACGCAGCACCACAACATCGACTTTGTCTTGATTGCCACCGCCACGACGCCGGCAGCCGCAATCCAGGGAACCACGGCAGGCCAGAGTCCCGCGACGAACGCGCCGGGGTTCACCAAGTCGTTGGCGACCAGCGCGGCAAAGGCAGCGGGCGGGATATAGCCCAGGGCCTCGGTAATGCGGGGCGACAGGGTCCGCCCGCGCAAGGCGAACGCCGGCGCGATGCGAAAGAACGCGATAGCAGCCCACGACGACAGCCACAGAACCAAGAACTCGTTAGCGGGCATCGCGGGCACCTCTTCCGTCAAATACAGCATCGCACGCCAGCGCAATGGCAATGCCGACCACGACGCTTGCCGGCACGGCAATATTCGCGAGGCCCAAGAACTTGCATACGGCGACGGACACCGCGCCCGAAACCGCCGCGACAACGTTACCGCGCGACAGCCGCTGCGAAAAGAGCAGGCAGATAAAGAGCGAGGTGCAGACAAAGCCAGCAATAGCGGTGGGGACATCGACAACGGCGCCGACGATGGCGCCCATCGTACACGAAACGCCCCATGTTGCGATGAGGATCACGTTGAGCACAAAGGACTCGCGCGGGCCCCAATCCTCCCCTTCAACCAACTTGGCAAGCGAGATGCCATATGCCTCCTCGGTAAGTGTCGCGGCAACAGCCAGCGTCTGACGCTTCGAGGCACCCCTCAGATGCGGTGCGATCGATGCCGAGTAAAGCGCAAAGCGCGAGGAGATTGCGGCGACGCTCGCGACGATCGATGCTGCAGGCACACCCGCCAGCCACAGGTTGCAGATCATAAACTGGCCGCTAGCCGTCACAAACGTACTGCTTAGAGCAAAGACCATCCAGGGCTCCATTCCCGTCTGCCCCATGATCATTCCGCACGGCGCGCCTATTGCAACATAGGTAAGCATCACTGGCCAGACGGTTCTAACGATTTTGAGCACCATACGTTTCTCATCCTGACAAGGTCTCCGAGCCGCATGTAGCGACACGGCAGAATCATCATCCGGCAGCAACCGAGTTCACCTACAATTGCCACCGGATCGAAAGACACAACTTTTTAGGAAGTCATTATGACAGCTATCGATCGAGACCGGGCGCGCGCGGCCTTCAAAAGCTACACCGATGCCTACGACGCCACCAACCCACGCATCGCGCTCAAAATCGAGCATACGTACCACGTGGCCGAGGCATGCGATGCCGTAGCGCGCGAGCAGGGTTGGTCGTCAGAAGATATTGACCTGGCATGGCTTTGCGGCCTGCTACACGATATGGGCCGCTTTGAGCAGCTGCGACGCTGGGACACCTTTAAGGACGCCGAGAGCATGAGCCATGCGGCGCTGGGCATCGAGGTCCTCTTTGGCGAGAATCCCGCCGATACACCCGCCGTAACGAGCATCCGCGACTTTATCGATGACCCGGCAGAAGAGGAGCTCATCCGAGCGAGCATTGCCTATCACAGCGATTTCCGTCTACCCGCGCAGCTCGACGAGCGCACGCGGAGCTTCTGCGATATCGTGCGCGATGGCGACAAGATCGACATTATGCGCACCATCGCCGACAGCACCGTCGATACCATCCTCAAGGTTGATGAGGACACATTTCTCGCCAGCCGGTTCTCGACACCGGCGCTCGCCGCCTTTGACGAGCACCGCTGCGTCGCACGCGATGAGCGCGATGAGCCCGCCGACTTCTTGGTGGGGCTCATCTGCTTTATGTTTGAGCTCGTCTATCCAGCAAGCCGCGCGCTGGCGCGCGAACAGGGCGATATCCACCGCCTGCTCGACGCGCCCTTTGGCATTACGCGGCCCTTTACCGACCCCGCCACGCAGGCAACTTGGAGCCGCCTAAAGGACGAGATGCGCGACTGGCTGGCGCGCGCCTAGCGCTCAAGCTGGGCCAGCAGCTCCTCGACGACCTCGACGGCATCGCCGACAACCTTGTACTGGGCAGCACCAAAGATGGGGGCATCCGGGTCCTCGTTGATGGCGATAATGCACTCTGCCCCACCGATGCCGGTAAGATGCTGAATGGCGCCTGAAACTCCGATACTCACGAGAAGCTTAGGCGAAACCGATACGCCCGTCTGCCC
>URTW01000122.1 GCA_900550815.1 uncultured Collinsella sp. | reverse complement strand
GGCGATATTTCGGTGTGGTTCGGTCGCCGCCAGTAGGCGACAAGCTGGTAGTGGCCTTGGTCTTAAATTGCCGTTTTGTTGTTTGACGTACGCTGGCGGGGAGGGCGTGTGGCTAAGAAATCTACGGCTATCGATGTAACGCAGGGTGTCATTTGGCAACAGCTGCTGTCGCTGTGCGTTCCCATCAGTTTTTGTACGTTTTTACAGCAGGCCTACACGCTTTACGGCACCTATTTCGTCGGTCGGTTGGGCGGCGAGCTTGCGTTGGGCGGGCCCCTCTTTTTTAGTTCGTGTTTTCAGCAGGCCTACACGCTTATCGGCACCTATATCGTCGGTCAGTTTGGCGGCAAGCTTGCGGTGGGCGGCATTCAGGCCACGATGGTCCTAACCGAGCTCTGCATTGGCTTTTGCGTTGGCGTCGGCGCCGGCTGCGCGGTCATTACCGGTCAGTATTTTGGCCAGCACGATGATGAACGGCTGAGTCGTTCGGTCCATACCGCCATGACGCTCGCGCTGGTGGGCGGTATCGTTTTCTCGATTCTTGGCATAGTGTTCGTTGAGCCCATGCTGGTGCTTATGAACACGCCGCATGAACTATTGGCCGAGGGCGTGGCCTATGCTCGCTGTTATTTTGCCGCGATGGTTGCGGCACTGCTGCTTAATATGGGAACCGCACTGCTGCGCGCCGTGGGCGACACACGCGGCCCCGCCGTGATCATTGCTTCTGGCTGCCTGGTTAACGTGGTGCTGGATATCATCTTTGTCGCTGTGTTGCATATGGAGGCGCTGGGCTGCGGCATCGCAGTGGCGCTGACCATTTGCTCCAATGCAACGATGATCGTGTTTCGCATGATGCGCGCTCCGGGTGCATGGCGTCTTTCGCTGTCTAAGCTCAGCATCGATCGCGGTATTTGTAAGAGTATGATCTCGTGTGGTCTGCCACTCGGTTTTCAATCGGCTGCCTATTCGATCTCGAACGTGCTGATCCTGGTGTCGGTTAATTCGTTTGGCGCCGATGTCACGACTGCTTGGGGTCTATCTGGGCGCCTGGATGGCATTATCTGGATGGTGACCGAGGCGCTCGGCGTATCGATCACTACGTTCTCGGCGCAGAACTTTGGCGCGCGCAATTACGAGCGCATGCGCAAGGGCTACCATACGTCACTCGTGCTGTCGTTTATGCTCATTGGTGGCCTGTCTGCCGTGCTGCTGGTGTTCTCGGGTCCGTTGTCGCGTCTGTTTGTCGACGATGCTTCGATTTCGGCGTACACCACGACGATTCTTCACTTTATCGCGCCGTTCTACGCGATCTTCTCCATTATCGAAAACGCATCGGGCTCCATTCGCGGTGCCGGCGTGAGTCTGCAGCCTATGATGCTCACCATCTTTGGCACCGTTGTCTTGAGGGTGATCTGGGTGTTTGCGATCATGCCCTTCGATCCGTCGCTCGAGCATCTACTGCTGGTCTACCCCGTAACCTGGCTCATCACCGCCATGATGTTCACCGTCTACCATCACAGCGGCAACTGGCTCGGCCGCGCCACTGCCTAGCCATTGGGGACGTCCGCAATGGCTAGTATTCGATGCCTTGGCGGGCTAGGAGGCCTTCGTCGAAGTAGTGTTTGACGGGGCGCATTTCTGTGACCAGGTCGGCGAGGTCCGCGAGGGGCAGCAGGCCGCGGCAGGTCAGTATGAGCTCTGTGGTGTCGGGTTTCATCGCGATTAGTTCCTCGACATCCTCTCGCGCCACAAAGCCGCGGCGCATGGCCTCGCCGAGTTCGTCCAAAATCAGAACGTCGACCTGTGAGATCTGCTCGCGTGCGAGCTCCATGATCTGTGCGGCGCAAGCCTCGGGCGTGTCGCGGTCGGCCTGTGCAATTCGTATCCCTAGGCGTGGTGCCGCATCATGCTCGGCGCAGTGCAGCTTCTTGGCAATCTGCAGCATGAGTACGTCGAGCCCATAACCTGTGGCGCGCATCGCCAATCCCAGCGCAGCCGTGGTTTTGCCCTTGCCATCGCCCGTATAGATCTGAACCTTGCCGACTTCGAGTGATGCCATCTCTATCCTTTCGTGCCCGGCGTCGGTTTATCGCCGGCCGGGTTGGGTATTCTAGTTAGCATTATCAACCCCAGTAGATGGAGTTCAAGCAGATGGAGATGGATGACAACAAACGTAGACGGAATATGATCCTCTACGTGCTCATCGCCTTCGTCGTCTACCTCGTGCTCTCGACCGTTCTGTTCCCTAACATCGGTCACACGCAGCAGATTACGAAGACCGATTACTCGACGTTTGTCAAAGCGCTCGATAAGAAGAGTGTCGACAAGGTCGAGTACAACACGGACGATTACTCGATTTATTACACCAAGAAGGGCGAGGACGAGAACATCGCCTATAAGACGACCGGTGTGCCGAACGATGCGGGCTTTACCGATCGCGTGCTTGAATCTGGCGCCTCGCTTGAGTCGGTCGTTCCCGATAAGAACTCGGGTCTGATGACCTACTACCTGCTCACGCTCATTCTTCCCATGGCGATTTTCTTCCTCATCGGTTGGTGGCTCAACCGCCGCATGAAGAAGGCTATGGGCGATGACGGCCCGTCGATGAACTTTGGCGGCGGCGGTTTTGGCGGCGGCGGACTGGGTAAGTCCGGCGCGCGCGTGATCGCCTCCAAGGACGTGGGCGTGACCTTTAAGGACGTCGCCGGCCAGGAAGAGGCCAAGGAGTCCCTCAAGGAGGTCGTCGACTTTCTGGAGAAGCCGCAGCGCTACGAGGAGATTGGCGCCAAGCTGCCGCGCGGTGCTCTCCTTGTTGGCCCTCCGGGTACCGGTAAGACCCTGCTAGCCAAGGCTGTTGCCGGCGAGGCTGGTGTTCCGTTCTTTAGCATTTCGGGTTCTGAGTTCGTCGAGATGTTCGTCGGCCGTGGCGCCGCCAAGGTGCGTGACCTTTTTAAGCAGGCCAAGGAAAAGGCCCCGTGCATCGTGTTTATCGACGAGATCGATACCATCGGTAAGAAGCGCGATGGCGGCGGTTTTAGCGGCAACGACGAGCGTGAGCAGACGCTCAATCAGTTGCTGACCGAGATGGATGGCTTCGATAACCACAAGGGTATCGTTGTCCTTGCCGCAACCAATCGCCCCGACAGTCTCGATCCGGCGCTGCTGCGCCCCGGTCGTTTTGACCGCCGCATCCCCGTCGAGTTGCCTGATCTGACCGGCCGTAAGAACATCCTTGAGCTTCACGCCAAGAGTGTGAAGACCGAGCCGCCGATTGACCTGACCGCGATTGCCCGCGCCACGCCCGGTGCCTCGGGCGCCGACCTGGCCAATATCATCAACGAGGGCGCCCTGCGCGCCGTTCGCGAGGGTCGCAAGCGTGCAACCCAGGACGACTTCGAGGAGTCGGTGGAGGTCGTCATTGCCGGCCAACAGCGTAAGTCCACGGTGCTTTCCGACCACGAGAAGCAGGTCGCTTCCTACCACGAGATCGGCCATGCTATCGTCGCTGCCCGCCAAAAGGGTTCCGCGCCGGTTACCAAGATCACCATCGTGCCGCGCACGAGCGGTGCTCTTGGCTATACCATGCAGGGCGCGGAGGACGAGCGCTTCCTGACGACACGCCAGGAGGTCTTGGACAAGCTTGCCGTCTACTGCGGCGGCCGTGCGGCCGAGGAACTCATCTTTGGCGAGATGACGACCGGTGCCGCCAACGATATCGAACAGGCCACCAAGCTTGCCCGTAATATGGTGACGCGCTTTGGTATGTCCGACGAGTTTGGCATGATGGCGCTCGGTACCGTGCAGAACGCGTATCTCAATCAGGACACGTCGCTCACCTGCGCCCCTGGTACGGCCGAGCGTGTGGACGCGATTGTCGCTAAGCTGATCGAGGACGCGCACGATCGCGCCCTGCAGATCCTCAAGGAAAACAAGTTCAAGCTCCATGAGCTGGCTCGTTATCTGTACAAGAAGGAGACCATCACGGGTGAGGAGTTCATGAACCTCCTCACGCGCGAGAATCCGCTGATGCCCAAGCAACAGTAAAGCCGCGGTCGAGCCAGTAAACGTCGACGCCCCATTTGAGCAGCTTTCTCAAATGGGGCGTTTTGCTTGAGAGGGATGGAAATGAAGATCGTGGTGAGCGCCTGCTTGATGGGCGAGAGCTGCAAGTATAACGGGCTTGACAACTATCATCGCGAGTTGGTCGAGGCCTGCGAGCGTACAGGGACTGAGGTCCGCTTGGTGTGCCCTGAGGTCTTTGGCGGCCTGCCCACGCCGCGCAGGCCGTCCGAGATTGTGAACGGCGAGGTCCGTACCTGCGAGGGTACCTCGGTCGATCGCGAGTTTCGCCTGGGCGCTCAACGTGCGCTCGATATGTGCGAGCAGGCGGGCGGGTCGGAAGAGATCGACGCGTGCATCCTGCAGGACCGTAGTCCCTCGTGCGGCGCGGGCCGCGTCTACGACGGCACCTTTAGCGGTACGCTCACCGCGGGCAACGGCGTCTTCGTCGACATGCTCTTGCGCCACGGCTACCGTGTGATCCCGGCAAGCGAGTTCGACCCCAGCATGTTGGAACATTGTCCACAGCACTCGAACCCAACACTTCCTCACGGGTGACCGTTTTGGCATCATCCGTGAAGTTGAAATTGAGTACGACCCGGTCATCAAAGACGTAGACCGAGTTGACAAAGGTATCAATGATCTGCCGCTGGTGTTCCGTGCTGCCCACGTCACCCTTGCGGAATTTTTCAAGCCAGAACCGAATCCACTCACGGGTCAGGACGGGCTTTTTCAGCTCTTCTTCCAGAATGCTGGTGTTCAGGGCTTCTTTCCGGGCTTCCAGCTCGTCCAACCGCTGCTTGGTAGTCGGGGTCAGGATGCCCTGTTCAATGGCTTCCAGAAGGTTTGCCTGCCGCATCTCCGTAACACGGCGCTGGTCTTTCAGAATAAGCAGCCGCGTGGTCTCCTTCTGCTCGGGTACCATGACTTAATCTATCAGCCGTTCGATGATTTCATCGCTGAAAATCACCTTAATGGCGGTATCCACCACGAACCGTTCCAGCGGCTCCTTGCGGATGGCTTTCAGGTCGCAGTGCGCCTTGCCGTGGCGTTTGGCGTTGCCGCACTTGTAGTAATAGTAGGTGTTTCCCATGTGGCTGGTGCCGCTTTCGCCACCCATCAGGGTGCCGCACTTGCCACAGAACAGCTTGGTGGTCAACAAATAGCTCACATCCTCTTTTGCAGGCCGACCATGGGCAATCCTGTTCTGCTCAAAACGCTGCTGCACCCGGTCAAACAGGTCCTGGTCAACAATGGCCGGAATGCCGCCCGGCGTCACAATGTCCTTGTAGCGGTATTCGCCGATGTAGCGGCGGTTGCGGAAAATCTGGAAGAAGCTGTTCTTCACGAACGGCTTCCCGGTGCGGGTACGCAGGCCGCGCTCGTTCAGGGAGGCGGCAATCTTCTCAGCCGGTTCGCCGTCGGCATACCGGGTGAAGATTTCCTGCACGATGGGAGCCGTCTCCGGGTCGATATGGTACAGCCTGTCCTCCTTGCCAATGGTGAAGCCCAGCGGCACCACACCGCCGTTGTACTTGCACTGGAGGGCATTTTCGCGCTCACCGCGCGCCACTTTCAGGGCGAGTTCGGCGGAATAGTATTCCGCCATGCCAATCAGCATACTCTCCACCATAATGCCTTCAGGCCCCTGCGAGATGGGTTCCATGGCAGACACCAGATGGACACCGTTCTTTTCCAGCTGGTACTTGTAGTTCACGGCATCGAATCGGTTCCGGGCAAAGCGGTCCAGCTTCCAGACCAGAACTACGTCGAAGATTTTCTTTCCGCTGTCCTTGATCATCCGCTGAAAGTCTGGGCGGTCATCCGTTTTGGCAGAGTAGGCACGGTCAATGTAGGTGCCGACCACGGTGATGCCGTTCTTCTCGGCGTAGGCCTTGCAATCGCGCAGCTGTCCTTCAATGGACGCTTCTCGCTGGCTGTCGGATGAATAGCGGGCGTAGATTACGGCGGTCATGGTTGCACCTCCTTGGCGTGTATTCGACTTGCCTTTATAGTATCGGGTCAAGCGCAGCTTGTCAACAATCTGCGAGCAGATTGAAATGTGAAAATTGCGAAACGCAGCGAAAAAGGTGAGAGCAAGAATCGTCCCGTGGCCACAAATTTTCAATTTTTGAAAATTTTCTGCACATCCGGGACTTCACTTCTTCACCTCTTGTGAGTT
>URTW01000121.1 GCA_900550815.1 uncultured Collinsella sp. | reverse complement strand
TCCGGTGGCTTTTCGGTGTGGCGGGTCTTAAAGTTATTGTCCTTGGTGAGGCAAGTGGGATCGCATGGGTTTTCGCGAATAGTGCCACCGGCATAGGGCAGCTCCGACCATACGGGGTCAATTTGGTAGATGTGGGGCATGGTGCCGGCCTGCCATTGCGAGCGTGGGGTCGAGAACGCAAAGGAGTAACCGGGCGCGACGGGAGCTTTAAGCAGCCTGTCCTCGGCAGTGGGCTCAAGACCGGCTGACCCGTGGGAGATACAGGATCCCAAAAACACAAAGACGAGGCAGGCGGCGATGGAGCAAAGCGCAAGGCGTAGGCGGCGGGCCGGAAGCGCGTGGCTTGTGGTATGCGACGCGGGGTGAGGGGCGGAATTGCCGCGATCGCGTTGAGGTCGCGAAAAGGAACGCTTGACGTAGCAGTCGGTCTTATGTCGATCGTAGCGGCGTGGCTGCGATGTGTCGGTCTGGCGTTGGCGTGTGCTCGTACTCACGCGGTCTGACTGCTGCACGGTACGGCTTTGTTGCCGCGAAGAAGCCCCGGGCTGCTCTTGGGGGCGCTGCGGGTTGTCGTTGTCGGAGGTGCTTCTGGGCGTTGGCATGGTGCGGCCGGCAAGGCGCACGCTTTGTGGCCGTTGGTCGCCGTCATTGTATCCGTATGCCATTCGAATCACCTTGCCTCATGTGTAACTTGTCTATCCTACATAAAAAGATGCACGACACATGGGCATGTGCGCCAAAAGCCTGACAAATGGTATGAACGTTGCCGCGCCGAGCGCCAAGCGTCACGGCAACAGGTATTCAAAAGCAGAAAAGATGAAAGCGCCCAAGACGAATGACGTCTCCCGCCGTTCGTCCCAAAAACGGTGCCGCTCGTTTTGCAGTTCTGCCTTCGGTCGAGCTGCGAGCGGCGCTGCTGCGCCAAGGCCGTATCTTAAAGCCATGGAATAAAAGCGCGCGGCAAAACGGACCGCGCAAGGGGTGACGCCAAGGGCGTCAAAAAGGAAAGGAGGGGAACAATGGCGGACAAGAACGCAGAAGTTGCAGTCGAGGATAATGGCGGCATGAAGAAAACGCTTTCGCTCTGGAACTTCTTCACCATCGGTTTCGGTGCCATCATCGGTACCGGTTGGGTTCTGCAGGTCGGTGACTGGATGGTCGTGGGCGGCGGTCCCGTTCCCGCTATGATCGCATTCCTCTTGGGTGCAATCTTCCTCGTGCCCGTCGGAGCTGTTTTCGGTGAGCTCACGGCTGCTATCCCCATCTCGGGCGGCATCGTCGAGTATGTCGATCGTAGCTTTGGCCGTACGCTGAGCTACATCACCGGATGGCTTTTGGCCCTGGGCAACGGCATCCTGTGTCCGTGGGAGGCCATCGCCATTTCGACCCTCGTGTCCGAGATGTTCGGCAGCCTGCCCGGCCTTGAGTGGCTGCGCGCCGTCAAGCTCTACACCATCCTGGGGGCCGACGTTTACCTGTTCCCGACGCTGATCGCGCTCGGCTTTGCAGTCTACGTCATCTTCCTCAACTTCCGCGGCGCCAGCTCGGCCGCCAAGCTCCAGGCCTTCCTGACCAAGGCCCTGCTCTGCGGCATGCTGCTCGCCATGGGCGTCTCGCTGTTCACCGGCTCGCCGGACAACGCCATGCCCGTGTTCTCCCAGGTCGCCGGCGCTGGCGGCGGCAAGGCCGCTACCGAGAGCACCAGCCTGTTCGCCGGCATCGTGTCGGTCCTGGTTCTGACCCCGTTCTTCTACGCCGGTTTTGACACCATTCCTCAGCAGGCTGAGGAAGCAGCCGAGGGTCTCAACTGGAACAAGTTCGGCAAGATCATCTCCCTGGCCCTGCTGGCCGCCGGCGGCTTCTACATGGTCTGCATCTACTCGTTCGGCACCATCCTCGACTGGCATGAGTTTGTTAAGAGCCCGGTTCCCGCGCTTGCCTGCCTCAAGGGCATCAACATGCTCCTGTACCTGGCCATGCTCGTCATCGCCACGCTTGGACCCATGGGCCCGATGAACTCCTTCTACGGCGCCACGAGCCGCATCATGCTCGCCATGGGCCGCAAGGGCCAGCTGCCCGAGCAGTTCGCCGAGGTCGACCCCAAGTCCGGCGCTCCCAAGCTTGCCTGCGTCGTTCTGGGCGTCATCACCGTCGTCGGACCGTTTTTGGGCAAGAACATGCTCATCCCTCTGACCAACGTGTCGGCTCTCGCCTTCATCTTCTCCTGCGGCATGGTCGCCCTCGCTTGCCTGCGCATGCGCTTCACCGAGCCCGACCTGCCTCGTCCCTACGAGGTGCCCGGCGGCAAGTTTGGCATCTCCCTCGCTATCGCTGCCTGCGCCATCATCATCGGCCTGCTCGTGATTCCGTTCTCTCCCGCCTCCCTCAACATGGTGGAGTGGAGCATCGTGATCGGCTGGTTGGCTATTGGCCTGGCCCTCATGGCTTTCACCAATTCCCGCAAAAAGTAACGCCGAGCCGGGGCGGATCAGGTGCGCGGGACCCTCGCTTCCGCGCACCGAACCCGGCACCACTTGGGTAGCTTTGTGAGGCCTTAACCCAACACGGCCTCGCCCACTATATGGATCCATAAGGAGGAACCATGTCCACTAAGTATGCAATCGTTGGCGGCAAGCTCATCGACGGTACCGGTGCCGAGCCGGTCGAGAACTCCCTCGTTCTCGTCGACGACAACGGCAAGATCGAGTACGCCGGCACTATGCAGGACCTTCCCGAGGGCGTTGAGGTCATCGACGCCGCCGGCAAGACCGTCCTTCCCGGCCTGATCGACACCCACCTGCACTTCTCGGGCAACTTGACCGATGATGACACCGACTGGGTCATGCAGCCGCTCCTCGAGAAGCAGGCCGTCGCCGTCAAGCAGGCCTACGACTGCCTCACCCACGGCCTCACCACCGTCTGCGAGATCGGCCGCTTTGGTATCCAGATCCGTGACTGCATCGACAAGGGCGTCTTTAAGGGCCCGCGCGTTCTGGCCACCGGCCTTGGCTTCTGCCGCGTTGCCGGCCACGGCGACTCCCACCACTGCAGCCAGGAGCTCAACAAGGAATCGCACCCCTGGGGCGATCAGGTCGACGGTCCTTGGGATCTGCGCAAGGCCGTCCGTCGTCGCCTGCGCGAGAACCCCGATGCCATCAAGATCTGGGCTACCGGTGGCGGCATCTGGCGCTGGGATTCCGGTCGCGACCAGCACTATTGCTCCGAGGAGATCCAGGCCGTGGTCGAAGAGGCAAAGATGGTCGGCATCCCCGTGTGGAGCCACTGCTACAACAACCACGCCGCTGCCTACGACTCCGTCCGCTTTGGCTGCGAGCAGCTGATTCACGGCTTCGATATCGATGAGCGCACCATGGACCTCATGGCCGAGCAGGGCACCTTCTTCACCCCGACGAGCGCCTTCCTGCCCACCTGGTACGCCACCTATCCGCCCGTCTACGTTCCCGAGCTGCACGACAAGTACGAGGGCACCCTGGTCGAGAAGGAGCTGCAGCGCAACTACGACTGCCTGCGCGAGGCCAAGAAACGCGGCGTCGTCATGACGATCGGCTCCGACTCCTTCTCCTTCGTCACCCCGTACGGCACCTGCTCCATCGAGGAGATGTACGAGTTCGTCGACAAGATCGGCTTCACCCCGGTCGAGACCATCACCTGTGCCACCCTCAACGGTGCCAAGATGTGCCACATCGAGGACGAGACCGGTTCCATCGAGGCCGGCAAGTGCGCCGACCTGCTGGTCGTCAACGGTGACGTCGCCGCCGACATCCACGTGCTCAACACCGACAACATGGACGTCATCATGAAGGACGGCTGGATTGTCGAGGGCGGCACCTTCGGCGAGGCAAACAAGTACAGCGCCTAAGCTACCGTTCATCGATGGCTTGATGTAAAACACAGTATTTGATTGCATAATGCAATGGAGAGGGTCGCTTGCGGCCCTCTTTATTGCTATGGGGTGCGTCGGTAAGAAGGAGATGACGGTGGATCTCAATAGGCTGATTCTGGGCAAGAGCTACAACTCTACCAAGGTCTTTCGTACCGCTCAGCATGTGGTTCAAGCCATCTTGCTCGGTATTGTCGTTCCGCTGCTTATCCTGCTGCTCATCTGGGATCTAACCGATAATCCCAATCCCGTTCCGGCCGTTGTCGTCATTGCCGGCTTGGTCATGCTGTGCTTCTTCTTCTCGTACGTCTTTGTCGTTCCCGACGACCTCACATCGAGCGCAACCGACCGCACGCTCGCTATCGCTTCAAAAATATTCGCCTACACGTCGCGCGGCCTTACGCCCGAAGCTGCCCTGGGCGCCTCTAAGATCATCCTGTCCGAAACTATCGCCTCTGCCATCTGCTTTACCGACGGCAAGCAGGTGTTGGCAAGCTGGGGCGAGGACTCGGCAAAATGCCCCGCGGGCACCCCGGTGGTGCTGCGGACTACGCTCAACGTGATCAACAGCGGTGAGCAAAGCGTGTTCTCGCGCGATGCCTCGACCGAGACGGGTGGCTACTTTCCGCGCCTGCGCGCCGGTATTGTCGCACCGCTTACCGTGCGCGGGCATTGCGTGGGCACGCTCGAGCTGTATTATCCCCGTCTGAGCAGCATCGATATGCGCCAGACGGCGCTTGCCTCGGGCTTTGCCGACCTCATTTCCACGCAGCTTGCGAGCTTTGAGCTCGAGCGCCAGGACGAGCTTACGGCCCGCGTGGAGCTGCGCGCCTTGCAATCGCAGGTCGATCCTCATTTCCTATTCAATACCATTAGCACGATCGTGTCGCTCGTTCGAACCGAGCCCGACAAGGCGCGATCGCTGCTGATCGACTTCTCCAACTACTATCGTCAGACGCTTTCTGATTCCGATACGCTCACCACGCTCGAGCACGAGGTGGAACAGGGTACTCGTTATATCAATCTTATGCAGGCCCGGTATGGCGACGGCCGTCTGCGCGTCTCGGTCGATATCGACTTTGAGGTGCGCGATTGCATGGTGCCGCCGTTTATCTTGCAGCCGTTGCTCGAAAACTGCATCAAGCACGCACAGCGCGAGACCGAGCCGCTTTCTATTCATGTTAGGGCTTTCGAGATCGATGACGGTTTGGAGATCATCGTCGAGGACGATGGCATCGGTATGAGCGAAGAGGTCTGCGCGCATCTGTTTGAGCAACATCGCCGAGAGGAGCCCGAGAGCATTACCGCCGACGGCTCCGTCAAGCGAGGTTGCGGCCTGGCGCTCTTCAACGTGCTTCAGCGCATCCATTTCTTTTACGGAGAAGATTCCGGCATGCGCGTGAAGTCCCAGGAGGGCGTGGGAACGCAGGTCATCGTCGAGCTGAACGGCGAGCCGCATGAGCCGGCGCCGTTGACGGCGTAGCACGCGGTTGGATTGAGAGAAAAAGAGGGGAAGCACATATGTCCGAAGGCTGGAACATCTTGGTGGTTGATGACGAGCCTCCCATTAGGGCTGAGCTACGCTATCTGTTGGAAAAGGATGCGCGCGTGGGCCAGATTGCCGAGGCGGGCAATGTCACCGAAGCCGTGGAGTCGATTCTGTCGAACAAGCCCGACGTGCTGTTTTTAGACATTACCATGCCCGGTCGCTCGGGAATTGAGCTTGCCGAGACGCTGCAGAACCTAAAGACGCCGCCGGTGGTTGTGTTTGTGACGGCGTTTGCCGAGTTTGCCGCCGATGCGTATAACCTCGATGCGGTCGACTATGTCGTCAAGCCGGTCGAGGACGCACGCCTGTCAAAGGCACTCGACAAGATCGAGGCAGCCTTGGGTGCCCGTCGTGTTATCCATGCTCCGCGCCAGCCTTTGCGTCTGACGGTGGACCGCGGGGGCAAAAAGGTGTTCATTCCCGTGGCGGATGTCTGCTACTTTGAGGCGCGCGCCGATTTTTGCAACGCCATCTGCGCCGAGGGAACGTACCTGATCAATGAGTCGATCTCTTCGCTCGAGCGTCGCTTGGACTCCGAGGGCTTTATTCGCGTTCATCGCAGCTACCTGGTCAATTTGGAAGACGTGCACAATGTTGAGATTGGCTCCACGGGGTTGATGGAGCTCAGGCTCGACCGCGTGAACTCGACGGTACCGGTGTCCCGTCGTCGTGCCGCCGAGGTCAAGTCGCACCTGGGGCTTGCGTAAGAGGCTTGCGTGCCGTCGTTTACCATCGCAGGTTTGGCATGGGCGCGCGGTGGGCATAATGGGTGGCATCGAATGAAATCGAAAGGATCATTATGCCCGCGCTTATCACCCATCATCTGTTTGGCGAGGAAAGCATCGACCGTCTTCCGCA
>URTW01000120.1 GCA_900550815.1 uncultured Collinsella sp. | reverse complement strand
TAAATCGCCAAGACAGAGATAAGTAGACTTCTCACACTCAGCTACTCTTCCGCCTGTACCACGACCATCTCCCCAGGCAATGATGAATCCTTACAGTGAAAGATAAAAGAAGACAGCACCACCAATGCCCAAATTCTGAGGTAAGTCGAGCACATTTATGCCATTGTCCTTACAAATCTGAAGGGTATCATCTGTCGACCCGTCATTAACGACAACATAATCGTAACCACAATCTACGACAGATTGAACGGTTGCAACAATATTATCTTCCTCGTCATAAGCGGGAATTATCACCAGCACGCGCGATTTAGAAACCATCATTATCCTTAGAAGAACATCAGTAACCCTAAAAGTATAGAACACAGAGTGAAACAATTATCATCAACCAAAAGTTTCACTATCATTATGCATCATCTATTTATATGAGACCGAAAAGTGTGGTTAAGTACCGTGAACATTCAAAATGAAAGACATTCAAAGCAGAGAGCTATTGAGCCATTATCAGTAGCACAGAATACCTTTTTTAATGCAATAGGATGTCTTTGCTATCTTGGCTGCCAATGGGTTACGACCGTAATGGTTGTTAGGCTTTCGTCTTCCTATGGAAACTCCGGTCTCTATGCCTTCGCAATGGCAACGGGAATTATATTTGCCTCAATAGCTTTATATAAAGTGCGCACATTCCAAGTATCTGATATTTCAAATCAATTCAGCAACTCAAGCTATATCGCATTTCGCTTAATAACAATTCTTATCGGCTGGATCGTTTGCGCCGTCTATATCCCCATAGCCACAAATCGCCAAATGAGTCTAATCACCGTCTCGTTCCTTTACCTTGTCTTTAAAACAGATGAGAGCTTTAGCGATGTGCTGTATGGCATTTATCAAAAGAACGGAAGAATGGACTATATCGGCATTTCGCAATTCATTCGAGGCTTTTTATCACTTTGTACTTTTTCAGCTGGATTAGCCTTAACGGATAGCCTTTCAACTGCCATTGTTTCAATGACAGTAAGCTGCATGCTTGTCACTATTGTTTACGACTTGCCGCACGCAAGACGATTCGGTTCCATCAAGCCCATTTTTGATAATTCAGCACTATTATCGTTGGCCAAAATATGCTTCTTTGCAATGTTAGCTAGTCTGTTAGCCAACTCCATTGTATCTTCGGTTCGCCAGTATTTCGGTATTGTGAACGGAAGCGAAGCACTCGGACATTATGCAAGTGTTGCGACACCTGCAGTTTTAATTCAAGTTGCTGCCACCTACTTGTATAGCCCGCTAATCGGAAAACTCGCTGCAGATCTCAAGAAAGATAGAGTTCTATTTCTCAAATCATTTATTAAAACCATGGGAATGCTCATTCTCGTAATGGGTATATGCGTTTTAGCTATAAGTCTCGTTGGCAGCAAACTGTTAATCATTGCATTCGGAGACAGCATTCAGCCCTACACATATTTGTTCCCATACGTTTTAATCGCGACAGCAGCTGTAGGCCTTCTTCTTTATTGCAATGACGTTTTGATTATCCAAAGACGAATGAAGCAAACACTGATCTGCAATGGCGTCGCTTTCACAAGCGCCATTGTTAGCGCCATACCCCTTATTGCTATATCCGATATGAATGGCATCAACTACTCAATTATCCTTGGTTGTTCAATAGCAATTCTAAGCTCGCTGTTCTGCATTATCCGTAGGTAGCCCTTTACCGACGACGCTATCTATTTAAAATGCGCAATATCAAATAAACCAATGGGGCGATATCGAAATACTGATATCGCCCCATTGGTTTCAGCTTCTATTTATACGCTGTTAGCGCCGGGCGATTTTAGCCGCTAATAGTCAAACTATTTTGACCAATCCCGGTCACCGAATAATGGCCACCGTGCCTCCCCGCCGCCACTACGCTGGTGGTGCCAACACGCCGGCGTTAGGAGGACCATTGAGGTGAACGAGAGACACGATGACCTACAGGAGATTATAGACGCGGCGCTCCGGGAGATGGCCGCGGAGGAGGGCGACGGGTTCGACCCGCAGGCATGCAACCTCGCGGAGTTCTGCAGGAGGACGGGGCTCACCCGCTCCCGCGCGAGGACGGTCAGGGCACACGGGTTCAGGGCCCTGCCCCACGGGAACAGCGGGAGGAGGGCCGCGCCGGGCGTGCTTGCCGGCCACACCGGCCTGGTGGACGACCTCCTGCGGAAGGGCGTCACCAACTCGCAGGTGATATTCGAGCGGCTGCTCGGCCAGGGCTACGCCGGCGGCCTCACCACGGTGAAGACCTATATCGCCGCGCACCGGGACCTCGTGCCCGCGAAGAGACGGCAGGTGGCCCCGCAGGGCTGCCGCGGGCAGCGCTTCAGGACGGCGCCCGGAGAGGCCTACCAGATGGACTGGGGCTTCGTCGCGGTCGAGCGCCCCGGCGGCGAGCGGGCGCGGATCGCCTGCTTCGCCATGGTCTGCCACCATTGCGGGAGCGCCCACGTCGAGTTCTTCCCGAACGCGCGCCAGGAGAACCTCCTCATCGGGATGCTGCACGCGTTCTCGGCGCTGGGCGTGCCCGCGACCGTGCTCACCGACAACATGAAGAGCGTGGTCGTCCGCCGCGATGCCGACGGCCGGCCCGTCTGGCAGGCCGACTACGCCGAGTTCATGGGCGTCGTCGGCTTCCGCACCAGGCTGTGCAGGCCGCGCCACCCCTATACGAAGGGCAAGGTGGAGAGACTCGTCCGCTTCGTGAAGGGGAACTTCCTCGCGGGAAGGTCCTTCACCGACCTTGACGCCCTCAACCGGGAGGCCGCCCTCTGGTGCGCCGAGCAGGGAGGCCGCTGGCGGCGCGCGGCGGCATGCGTCCCGATGCGCGAGCACGAGGCGGCGTGCTCGGCGAACACCAGGCCGCTCGAGGTCACGGCCGAGGTCGAGCGGTACCTGTGCCCGCGCCGGAAGATCTCCTTCGACGGCTTCGTGAGCTTCGAGGGGCACCGCTACGGCGTGCCCTACTGGTACGTCCGCCGCGAGTGCAGGGTGAACCGGGAGGGGCGCGTGGTGCACATATACAGCGACGACCTCTCCCGCGAGCTCGTCGCCCACGCCGTCGGCGCCGGCGCCGACAGCTGGTGCGAGGGCCAGTGGGAGACATCGCCGGCGCAGCCCGAGGAGCTGCCGACCCAGCCGGTCGGGACCGTGGTCGAGCAGATCGCCCCGCCCCGTGCGAAGCCCGGTTTCGAGAGGTTCGACTTCGGGAGGGCCGAATGATGGCGGGCGCGGGGGCGAGCCCCTACGAGCTCGCGAGCGACGCCGCGGCGAGGCTCGGGATCGCCGTCGGGGCGGAGGAGCTCGCGACCCTCGCCTCGGACCTCGACCTCGGCGACGGGGAGATGGCCGCCGTGGCCGCCACCTTCTCCTACCTTGCGGAGAAGAGGAGGCTCGCCTCCATCGAGACGCTGCTGAGGCTGAGCAGGCTGCCCAGGCGCGAGCCCAAGACCTTCGAGGGCTTCGACTTCTCCAGGATCCAGGGCCGGGACGCGGCCGCGCTGGGCAAGCTCCCGTCGCTGGCCGACCTCTACGCGCACCGCAACGTCGCCTTCGTCGGGCCCGGCGGCATAGGGAAGACGCACCTCGCGCAGGCCTACGGGCGCGAGTGCTGCATGCGGGGGCTCAAGACCTACTACATAAAGGCGACCGAGCTCAGGGACAGGTTCCAGAAGGCCGTCCAGCGGGGAAACACCTCGCGGGTCGTCTCCTCGCTCGTCAAGCCGTCGTGCCTCATCGTGGACGAGGTGGGAAGATGCGTCTACGACAGGCCGTGCACCGACCTGTTCTTCGATGTCGTCGACAGGCGCTACGAGAAGGAGGGGCCGAACGCGATGGTCCTCACGAGTAACATCGCCCCGAGCGGGTGGGATGAGTTCTTCACGGGCGACGACACGCTCCTCTGCGCCCTCGACAGGCTGTTCGACAAGGCGTCGGTGTTCGTGATGCGGGGCCCGAGCTACCGCGGCAGGGGGCTCGACACCTACTCGGTGGAGGCCGTCCCCCAGGCGGTGAAGGTGAGGGGGATCCAGCCCGAGGGGATGTAGGAATGCGATAGGAAAGTCATAGATGCGGGCGTGTTGGCTAAAATGGGTCGGCCGGGATTGGTCAATCTCGGCCGACTATATTTGGCTAAAATAATCCGACGCTAACACGGCTATTGCCTTCTCGAAATCCTCTTCGGTAGGTATCTCGTCGTTGAAGTAATAGAAGCTGTGCAGCCACTCGTCATCTGGCTTGACGGTCGAGCTGACGCAGAATTTCGATGGGGCGTCTTCGCGGCCGTTCCAAACGTCAAGAAGATGCTGCTTTCTGTCCTTTGCAGAGTCGCCTTCGACCAGGCCGACGTGCGCCCTTACCTCATAGCCATCATCCCTAAAGTCGATGAAACGGCATTCCTTTTCAGGGTCATGTGGTTCGCCGGCGGTGAACACGGCTATGACGGGATTCGTTCCGACCCCATAGAATGTATCGGTGTTGCACGTAATAACGCCTTCGAGGGTGTGATGCTTGAGGATGGAGACCTTGAACTCCTTCTCGGCTTTGCTTTTCCGGTCATGGATGATTGCGGAACGATGACCGCCGCTCTCGCACCTATTGTGAGAGAGTCGAGAAGACGTTCCACAAAAGATAGCTCGTATTGGCTTGGATCCGCTTTGGTTCCTTGGCTGTATGGAGGATTCATCAGCCCGACCGTTGCCCCTTTGAGCTGTATCTGGGCCGGGTTTTGTTTGAGGAAATCGCAGCATTCGAGGTTACTGTTTCCGTCTCGCCTAAGAATCATGTTTGCAGCCGCGACTGCAAACATGTTGCTTTGGAGCTCGATGCCGTGAAGGCGCTTTTTCTTAATGTCTTTGCGTTGCTGCTCGCTGGTTGCAGAAGAAAGCATGCGATGCATGGCGGCGATGAGAAATCCCGCCGTTCCGCATGTTGGGCCAAGCACCGTATCTGTAGGCTTAACAACGAGCTCACACATAAGGTCGCAGATGTGCTTTGGCGTGAGTACGATGCCGAGTGTTTGGCCGTCCCCGCCGGAATAGCTCATAAACTCGCCGTAAAAGCGACCTATGAAGTCTTCAGAAGTCTGCTGGTACTTGATGCTTTTGAAAACGTGTTCGTTAAGGAAGTTCGTGTAGTAGTGCAACGGGGTCATCCCTAGGGTGTTATTGACCTCGTTTAAGCGAAAGCTTGTTTGAACAATGCCGAACTCAGCAAGAAGCTTGTTTTTCTTCACATCTGGCCCGACGTTGGAGCGCGTGAGTCTTCCACGAATGGCGTTCATCAGCTTATCGCCGTCGCGCATGCCTTCGGTCTGGTCCCCGGTAGGGGAATCGATTGAGAATCCGCCGTATTCGATTTCATCCAAAGCTAGAAGAATCCCCGCTACCACAAGAGCCTTGTCTTGGTCCTTGATGGAGCCGTAGGTGCGAAGATATTCGTGAAGCTCTGCCGCATCCTTGAGAATTTGTTCGGTGGTCTTCTCGACGTCGGTTGGTTCGTCAAGAACATACCGTGTGTAGTATTCAACGATGTTGCTCGGTGAGAGCCAAGTGAACGATTCGAGGTCTGGGAGCCTCTTGTAGCCTTCTCGGTCATTCACGATCACGGGAGATATGGCGTGATGCTTGGAGTCCCCTGAATCCCCAACGGCGAAGACCTCAGTGAAAGGGCTCTTCTTTGCGATGTGCGAGGCGTAGTGATAGGCACCGTTGTCGGCATAATCGGTAACGGCCTCGGTGCTCATGTCGAGGATGTCAGAATCTGTTAGCTTTTCATGTCGGCTCTGGCTCGCCTTATCTTCGATGACTAGAACAAAGCGGCCAATTTGCGAAACGTTTTCAGGATAGCCAGCGTTTCCCGTTCCGCGCTTGGATGCGTCCTTGAGGGCGTTGTCGATTTCTTTGATGCTGCTCCCCTGAGATGTGAACTCAATATCACATTCGGTGAGCCTGTCGGCAACCCAAAGGTCGAGTGCGGCTTCTTTCCTGGCCATGTGAAATCCTTTGATAACGAGCTGGTGCGAATTGAATCGCGACAAAGATATCCAACAGTTTAACCTCCGGCTATAGAGCAAAGGAAAACTACTTCCAATCGGAATTATCGAACGGTAGCGATTCGAGGTTGTCACGTAGCGATCGGCCTTGAGGCCGCTGGGTCCCGCTTATGGGCGGGACCCCCGCGACGCATAGCGTCGCTCTCGCTGCGGCTCCCTGGCAACGCTCCCCAGGGTCGCGTTTCGTCCGCCTCCGCTCACACCGGCCCCACCCGCCGAACGGCTTCGCTCGATGGCTTCCAGAAGTCGCCATCGCTCCGCCGTGGTCGCCGGGCGGGGCCTCTCGCGCCGGGTCGCCGCGCACCGTCGTGCGACGCACCCCAAAGGTAGCGGAAACACGAGGACG
>URTW01000119.1 GCA_900550815.1 uncultured Collinsella sp. | reverse complement strand
CCGGGCGGGATCTCCTCATACTCGACCCTGAGGTATCTCCCGGCGGGCACCTCAAGAGGCAACTACGTACGCGAGCCAGCTTCATCCTTGACTTGCTCCATCTTCGACGAATAGTCCTTATCAGCCAGCGGTGACCAGGCACCATTCACCTGCTCATAGACCTTAAACGTCGACGGCACCAGCGCGCACTTGGCATCCATGGTATCGACGAGCTCAAGGAAGTCGGTGCCATTTTTAAGGGCAACGGCAGACTCGTTAACAAGAATGGTGTATTTGATGCGATTGTTATTGGCAACCTGCTCGCCGGACTTTTTGATGACGTTGTTCTTAATGATGACGTCACCTTTTCCGGAATCGAACTTTTTAACTCCTGACCCCGCGCTGGCCTTGTTGGTGAACTTCACCTCGTTTGTGGAGGTATCGAGCTCGCCGCGCTTGACCGCCGTCTTGTACGTGAGCTTTGCGTAGCCGGCATAGCTTTCAAGCTCAGTCGTGGGGATGGAGAAGGTGACCGTATTGCCGTTGCGGCTGACGTTGTCGGCGGCGAGCGTCCGACCCGTAACGACCTCCTTGGCCTCGCCTCCGCGATGAAGCCCCGTATGTTTATCATAGGGGTTCTGCACGAGCGTATACTTTGCGGAATTCGCAACATAGCTCATACCATCCGGAAGGCTATCAACGATATTCAGCGGTTTCCCGCCCAGCTTTCCAGCTCCATAGTATTCGAACTCGCCATTTGCGCCCTTATTACCCTTTTGGCGGTTTGCATACACCGTCCAGTCGACGATCCAGGCGCCCTTCTCATCCGAGCCGTCAACGGTATGCCAATCGAAGTTCTCAGCCCAAGACACCTTCGACTCCGCTTCCGGCTTCTCGACCGCGGGCATCGTTTCTCGGTTGACAACGTACTTGATGGGTTCGGTGAACGGCCACCGTAGTCTCAGGCCCGGCGCTTCGACCGCTGCGAAGTTTGAGTACCAGCCCGACAGCGCTTCTGATGTGGTGTCGTAGGTGATAACGGCGTAGTCCTCGTTCTCGAGAGCGGCTTTCACGTTGTCGGTAAAGATGATTTTGAGGTCGTAGTTTTTCTTTGTTTCATTAGCCGGTTAGCTGGTCGTTGGTCTCCAGTCGGTGCCCGGAACCAGCTCGGTATTGCCGATTTTAATGGTAATGGAGCTTTCGTCGACACCAAGTTTCTGCGACCATGCCGACTGAAACGTGTCCTTCACCGTCACCTCGCCTGGATGGGCCGCATTGACGATCGCCTTCAGCGCGACCTTCGTCTCCCACGTCGCCCTGCCCGTCGTCGCCGCCTCATCGTATCTCACGAGCCTCATGGTGATCGGCACAACACCCGTCAGCTGCGGCGTGAAACTGCCATCATCCGTACCGGAAACGGAACCTTTGCGCTCGATGGTCGCGCTGTTGCGCACGGTGTCGTACGAGTTCGTATCGTTCATCTTGGTGTGATAAACGATGCAGTAGGTGGCATATTTATCGTTAAGGTTGTCCGGGAACGTATAGGAAAAGGTATCTTTCGACGAATCAAGAGCACGCTCGTAGATCTTGACTCCATCCGATTCTGACGTACCTTTGTAAACCGTGTAACTCCCCGTATACGTTTGTTTAGCGTCCAACTTATCGGTGAACTTGTAGCCACTCATGTCAGCCTTGAGCTCGCCTTGGTTGAGTTTGACTGTCCATGCGATGTCGGACGGGGTGCCCTTGCCCGTCTTCTGAATCATGTCATAACGGAAGCTGCTGGGTGCGACGCCCTCAATCTTGCCGCTAGGACGATCGCCGACGCCCCACTCCCAGGCTGCTGTGTTTTTGGATGCAGGTTGATTGTGGATGAACTCTCCGTTTTTCGCGGAGATATCTCTCTTCAGCTTGGTTTCATACGTAATCGTATGGACACCTTGGGGAAGGCTGCCCAAGTTCTCGATGGTCGCGGTCTGACCTTCGATTTTTGGGAGCGATCCATTGGTCGTGTTATCGAGCTTAAAGCTGTCTTTCACAAATTCGAAGTTGGCGCCCAGCGTATCGGTGAACTTGACGTTCGTGGCATATGACTCGACGGTGAGTTTAACGGTCCAGGTCACCTTGGCCACGCCGTCGGCGCCCTGGGAGAAGGCCCCCGACTTCTCCCCCGTGACATTGCCGTCCTTGGTGGGGATATTGATCGTTCCCATACCGGGGAACACGACAGATGCGTTGCCACCAGAACCGACATCCTTGTTTTTAAGCTGGAACGAGAAGTTCGCCGCGACATGAACGTCTGCGGGATTGGACGAGAGCCACGCCTCGTCAAACGTAAAGATAACCTTGTTGCCCTTGATCTTCCATGTGCCAGCCTTGGCGGCGGTAGCCTCCGGACCCTCCATGAGGTCGCCACCGTCGTTATCGTCGACGACAATGGTATCGAGAAACTCATAGACAGCGATGTTATTCCCGGGCTTAGGCTCCTTGCCGGTGTTGAACATTGCCGAGAAAGCTCCATAGAGCTTCGAAGTAGACGTTACAGCGCTATCGAGCTTTTGAGTATGGCTCTCGTCGGTAAACAGCCCAACCGTAACGTCCGCCGTCGTCCCATCAATCACAATCGGCGTCGGCGTGCTCACGTCCTCGGCGCGCACGGGGGCCGCACCGTAAAACACTGCGGCGGTGAGGCAAATCAAAATGAAAATCAGAGCCGCCATACCCAGCGACCGTGAGCGGTGTGCGTCCATAGTTGTCCCCTAATTCCTACAACACAGTGTGGAATACGGCGAATCGTCGGATCGAACACAAGCCCCAACATCAACGAGAACCTACCTAGCGCATTGCAAGAACCCATTGGGGAGTACCTTCTAAGACGGTTCGTCTATGCCACAATGCATAAAATAATATATAGATACCAATCATGTAAACCGCAGGTCAATAGGTCTTTTAATTTAATACCAGTTGATATTTATCTGTTAACAGTTTTGCATCATACCGGCTATATTCAGTGGAATTATGTATATGTTTAAACAACTTTACTTTGGCTGGGAAGCCAATCGGAGGGATAGTCGCCCCAGCTGTGATGCAAACTAACCCGTCCCCCTTGCACCAAAAAGGGCGCCGACCATCGCGGTCGACGCCCTTTCTTGTTAGACGCTATAAAGCCCAGCGCTTATTTGTTGACCTGGCCGGCGCGGACGGCAGCCTTCTTGCGGTCGGTGGCGTTGAGCAGACGCTTGCGTAGGCGGATGTTCTTGGGAGTAATCTCGACCAGCTCGTCGTCGGCGATGTACTCCAGCGCCTCCTCCAGCGAGAAGGTGCGGGGCGGCACCAGCTGGACGGAGATATCGGAGGTCGAGGAACGCTGGTTGCCCAGGTTCTTGGTACGGGCGATGTTGACGACCATGTCGCCAGCCTTGCTGCGCTCGCCCACGATCATGCCCTCGTAGCACTCGGTGCCCGGCTCAACAAACAGCTGGCCGCGCTCCTGCAGCGTGCCCAGAGCGTAGGCAACGGCTTTCTCGGTGGTCATGGAGATCATGGCGCCGTTCTGACGGTTGCCGATCTCGCCGGCGGAGGGACCGTACTCCAGGAAGGTGTGGTAGAACACGCCCTCGCCGTGAGTGACGTTCATGATGCGGTTCTTAAGACCCATGATGCCGCGGGTCGGGATCTTAAACTCGAGGTGCGTCACGATGCCCGAGGTGTCCATACTCGTCATGATGCCGCCGGAGGTACCGAAGACCTCAACGACCTTGCCCGAGTACTCGTCCGGGCACTCGACGACGGCCTGCTCGACGGGCTCCAGCTTATTGCCGTTCTCGTCCTTCTTAAACAGAACGCGGGGACGGCCGCCCTGGAACTCAAAGCCCTCGCGACGCATGGACTCCATCAGGACGGACAGGTGCAGAATGCCGCGGCCCGAGACCTCGACGCCGCTCTTGTCCTCGAGCTCCTCGATCTTCATGGTCACGTTGTTCTCGGCCTCGTTGAACAGGCGCTCCTTAAGCTGACGGGCGCCCACGATGTCGCCATCGCGGCCGACGAGCGGGGAGGTCGAGGCCTCAAAGACGATGGACAGGGTCGGCGGGTCGATCTCGATGGGCTCGAGCTCGACGGGGGTCTCGGGGTCGGTGTAAACATCGCCGATATCGGTGCGGTCAATGCACACGACGGCGGCGATATCGCCGGCGCCGACTTCCTGGCACTCGGTACGGCCCAGGTAGTCGAAGGTAAAGAGCTGCTTGACGGTAGCGGTGGCACTGGAGCCATCGTTCTTGCCAACCAGGATCTGGTCGCCCTGGTGGATGGTGCCGGAGTCCACGCGACCGATGCCGATACGACCAACGAAGTTGGAGTGGTCGATGGTCACGCATTGCATGGCCAGCGGGGCGTTCTCGTCAACCTCGGGCGCGGGCATATCGTCGATGATCATGTCGAGCAGCGGGTACATGTCCATATTGCCGTCGTTAGGGTCAAGGCGGGCAAAGCCATTCATGGCGCTGGCGTAGCCCACGTGCTCCATGGCGAACTCAAGCTGGTCGTCGGTGGCGCCCAGGTCGGCCATGAGGTCCAGGCAGTCGTTGTAGGCCTTCTCGGGGTTGGCGCCCGGACGATCGATCTTGTTGATGACGATCATGATCTTAAGGCCGGTGTCGATAGCGTGACGCAGCACGAAGCGGGTCTGGGGCATGGGGCCCTCAAAGGCGTCGACCAGCAGCAGGGCGCCGTCGGCCATACGCAGCACGCGCTCGACCTCGCCGCCGAAGTCGGCGTGGCCCGGGGTGTCGATGACGTTGATCTTAACGTCCTTGTACTCGATAGAGATGTTCTTGGCGAGAATCGTAATGCCGCGCTCGCGCTCCTGGTCGTTGGAATCCAGGACGCGGTCCTCGACCTGCTGGTTGGCACGGAAGGCGTCCGTGGCACGCAGGAGCTTGTCGACCATCGTCGTCTTGCCGTGGTCGACGTGGGCGATGATGGCGATGTTTCTCAGATTGTCTACGCGCATGTAGTTCCCCTATCTTCTATCTATATACAACCGGCACGCGTATGCGACCCACCCAGCAATGCAACGCTCGGCGGGAATATTGAGCCTTTTACCGAAAACTCGTTTATTTTAGCGATTTTAGATGAGAGGGGTTTCCTCACCTGCAGGTTCAGGGTCGCTCCACATAAAACCATCGCCGGCGCCCATGCCCTCATACAGCACATATGCCGAAAAGCCGCTCTCGAGCGTCGTCTCAAAGAAGCTCACGAGCAGAGCGTCATGGTAGCCGCCGTCAATCTCGACGCAGCCGGTGTAGCCGATGGCATAGCGGGCAATGCGGCCCAGGCCCTCGTCCTTAAGGCCCATCTTGTGCTCGGAGATAAAGTTGGTGGCCGCCTCGAGGCACGCCTCTTCGCCGTCCTCGTCAAGCGCCGCCAGATATCGGTTGGAAGCAGCGTCCTCGATCGCCACAACTACGCCCGGATTCTCGCCGACGGCAAGGTCGTCCAAGAACGCACCAATCAGGTCACACACCATGGCGTCGAGCTCGGCGGAGACGTTACCGGCGTCCTGCATATCCTGTGCCATCTTTAGACCTTCCCATCGAGTCTGGCGTCGTTACAGTTCTTGCGCCTCGGCGGCGATCTTGGCGGCAGCGTCGCGGGCGCGCATCATATCCATCGCGCGCTTGTCGAGCACCTTGATCTGACTGGTCAGCATGACCGTATCGACCACACCCCAAATCACAAGGCCCGTAGAGATCGAAAACCCAAGCGCACCAACTGTACCACGAAGGCGCGAGCAGATTGCCGCGACAAGGGCGGAGACGACAACCATCTTGATAAACGAGCCGCGGCGTTCACGAAGCGTGCGGGCCTGCGTCACATAGGCAATGCGAGCCGCCTCAGAAGCCTCAGAGCGCATCTGGGCCTCGCGCGCGATAGCCGCCGCCTCGGCCGACATGCCGCCGGCCATCAGCGAACGCTCCACAACCTGGCCGCCCCGCATTTAGAAATCATCGGGGGAGAGCGTATGGACGAACTCGTCGAACTTCTCGAACTCCTGCTCGTCGTCAACTTCCTCGGCATGGGCAGAAACGGTACCCAGGCGATTCATGATGTCGTCCTCCACAAACATGGGGGCATTGCTGCGCACGGCAAGGGCAATGGCATCACTGGGGCGGGCGTCGATCTTGCGCTCGTCACCATCGGCCAGTACGACGATCGTCGCGTAGAACACCGGCGGCTCGGCGCGAACGATCTCGATGCGCTCGAGCTTGGCGCCCAGGGCGCTAACAGTATCGAGCAGCAGGTCATGGGTAATCGGGCGCTCGGCGCGGCCGCTATCGATGCCGCGGCTAATGGCAGCAGCCACAACCGAACCAGTCTGAATGGATAGGGAACGCACCGGCGCGGGCGAGTACGATTTGCTGCAGCGCTGGCGCAGCGCGGGAGGCGATGGCGCG
>URTW01000118.1 GCA_900550815.1 uncultured Collinsella sp. | reverse complement strand
CGCTGCTATGTACCTTCTTGACGTGCTTCCGGAAACCGTTAAGACCATCTCCGTGCTCGACCGAACGAAGGAGCCGGGCTCCATCGGCGAGCCGCTGTACCTTGACGTTCTGGCTGCTATCAACGGCACGCAGTTCGGCTGTGCTAAGGTTCTCACCGGTCGTTACGGCCTCGGCTCCAAGGATACGAAGCCGGCTGACATCATCGCTGTTTACCGCAACATGGAAAAGGGCGACGATGCGAAGAAGAAGTTCACCATCGGCATCGTGGACGATGTTACGCACCTGCCCCTCGAAGCAAACGAGCACCCGGATACCGCACCGGCAGGCACGAAGTCCTGCAAGTTCTGGGGCCTCGGTTCTGACGGTACCGTCGGCGCAAACAAGAACTCCATCAAGATCATCGGCGACCACACCGACAAGTACGTCCAGGCCTACTTCCAGTACGACTCCAAGAAGACCGGCGGCGTCACCGTCTCGCACCTGCGCTTTGGTGATTCCCCGATCCGTTCGCCGTACTACGTGACCAAGGCCGACTTTGTCGCTTGCCACAACCCCAGCTACATCGTTAAGGGCTTCAAGATGGTCCGCGACGTCAAGCCGGGCGGCACCTTCCTGGTCAACTGCCAGTGGAGCGACGAGGAGTTCGCCGAGCACATGCCCGCCGTGGCCAAGCGCTACATCGCGAACAACAACGTCAACGTCTACCTGATCGACGCTATCGACCTGGCCGCTAAGGTCGGCATGGGCAAGCGCACCAACACGGTGCTCCAGTCCGCCTTCTTCGCGCTGGCCAAGGTCCTGCCCGCCGAGGACGCCCTGCAGTACATGAAGGACGCGGCTACCAAGTCCTACATGAAGAAGGGCCAGGCTATCGTCGACGCCAACCACAAGGCCATCGATGCCGGCGCTACCGCCTTCCGTAAGTTCGAGGTTCCGGCCGACTGGGCTACCGCCGAGGATGCCGCTCCCGTCGAGCTCTCCGAGGAGACCAAGTCCGCTATCGCCCAGCAGGTCAAGAACCTGCTCGAGCCCATCGATCGCATGGACGGCGACAGCCTGCCTGTTTCCGCCTTCGTCGATTGCGCCGACGGCCAGTTTGAGCTGGGCGCCTCCGCATACGAGAAGCGCGGCGTCGCCGTGGTCGTTCCCCACTGGGACGAGACCAAGTGCATCCAGTGCAACCAGTGCGCCTACGTGTGCCCGCATGCCACCATCCGTCCGTTCGCGATGACCGAGGACGAGGCTGCTGCCGCGCCCGAGGCTACCCGCACGCTCGACGCCATGGGCCCCAAGGCCAAGGGCATGAAGTTCACCATGGCTGTGTCCCCGCTCGACTGCATGGGTTGCACCAACTGCGTCAAGGTTTGCCCCAAGGGCGCCCTCGAGATGGTTCCCACCGAGCAGGAGATGGACCAGCAGCCCGTTTGGGACTATATGGTCGAGAACGTCTCCGAGAAGAAGGAGCTCATCGCGGCCAACGTCAAGGGCAGCCAGTTTAAGCAGCCCTACCTGGAGTTCTCCGGCTCCTGCGCCGGCTGCGCCGAGACCGCCTATGCACGTCTGGTGACCCAGGTCGCCGGCGACCGCATGTTCATTTCCAACGCCACCGGCTGCTCCTCCATTTGGGGCAACCCCGCTGCCACCGCTCCTTACTGCAAGGACAAGGACGGTCACGGCCCGGCGTGGAACAACTCCCTGTTCGAGGACAATGCCGAGCACGGTCTGGGCATGGCCGTCGGTTACGAGGCCGTCCAGAAGAAGCTGATCGCCGCTACCCAGGACATCATTGCTGCCGATGGTCCGTCCGATGAGCTCAAGGCCGCCGGCCAGGCTTGGATCGACTCCGTCAACGACGCCGAGGCCTCCAAGGCCGCTGCCGCTGCCTACGTTGCCGAGCTCGAGAAGTGCGGCTGCGACGCTTCCAAGGCGATCCTCGCCGACAAGGCTTACCTCACCAAGAAGTCCTTCTGGATCTTCGGCGGCGACGGCTGGGCCTATGACATCGGCTTCGGTGGCCTGGACCACGTCCTGGCTTCCGGCCACAACGTCAACGTCTTCGTCTTCGACACCGAGGTCTACTCCAACACCGGCGGTCAGGCCTCCAAGGCCTCGAACCTGGGCCAGGTCGCTCAGTTCGCCGCTGCCGGTAAGGTGACCAAGAAGAAGTCCCTGGCCGAGATCGCCATGAGCTACGGCTACGTCTACGTGGCGCAGGTCGCCATGGGCGCCAACCCGGCTCAGACCCTCAAGGCCATTCACGAGGCCGAGGCCTACGACGGCCCGTCCCTCATCATCGGCTACAGCCCCTGCGAGATGCACTCCATCAAGAAGGGTGGCATGCAGAACTGCCAGGCCGAGATGAAGAAGGCTGTCGAGTGCGGTTACTGGAACCTCTTCCGCTTCAACCCCGAGGCTGCTGCCGGCAAGAAGTTCTCGCTCGATTCCAAGGAGCCCGCGGGCGGTTATCAGGAGTTCCTGATGAACGAGGCCCGTTACGCTTCGCTGACGCGTTCCTTCCCCGAGCGCGCCGAGGAGCTCTTCAAGGAGAATGAGCAGGCTGCCATGGACCGCTACGCTCACCTGCTGAAGCTCAAGACGGTGTACAACGAGGCCTAGGTCTCCCGCCGCAGGATCTGAGGGCTAACCTTCGCGGACGTCCTCGGACATGAAAGAACCCCCGCTGCGCACTTCGTGCGGCGGGGGTTCTTTCGTCCTGCGGAGTGTCCGTGAAGGTCAGCCCTCAGATCCTGCTACGACTACGTCCTCGGATTGTGTGGCTGATGAAGGACGTGGTTGTGGGGGCCTTTGGTCCCTTTCGCTGTTTCGCGGCTTTGCCGCGAAACCACGCGTTACTTTGGGGGTGGATGGGGGCGTGGTTGTTGCGGCTTCTTATCCCTTTGCTTTTTCGCGGCTTTGCAGCGAAACGCGCAGCACCTTGGGAAATGCATTGATGCGTGGGCGGGGCTGGATTGCGGATTCAAATGGCTAGAGAGATATGGGTGCGAACGAGAAATCGTTATTGGGGTCATCCTTTTCCATAAACTCATCGAGACAAAACGTCATGTAGATTGGAACGTACAGAACCTTGCCCTCTTTGCTGAGATTCTCGTGGCTCAGTACAACGGCCTCGGGAATTTTGTACTCGCCTACGCTCATCGGACGATCGAGGGCCGCATGCGCTCGAACTTTCTTGCCCGATTTGACCTCGATTGGGACAACATGCCCGTGGGCGCCTTCGATCACAAAGTCAACTTCACCGACCTCACGCGTTTGGTAGTACCATGCATCCGCCCCGAGGGCAACGAGTTCCTGCGCGACCACGTTCTCATAGAGACCACCAAGGTTGGGAGTTTTCATATCAAGATAGACAGCGCGTGCAGTGCTACCGGGGTATCGCGATGCGAGCATGCCTGTATCAGACTCGTATAGTTTGAAGGCTGTCGTTTTCTCCGTCCTCTTGAGAGGACTCCGTGGCTCCGTCACCCTGGCGACCATCAATCCAACACCTGCGTTAACAAGCCACAGGAAATCCTGCTCATATTTTTTAAGGCGAGCTCCCTCACCCAGAGACGAAACAACAAAGCGATGAGACTCCGCCTCAAGCTGAACGGGAATTTGCTCAAAAATCGACCGAACGTTAAACGCTCGAGTCGATGCATATTTTGAGATATCGCTTTTGTACTGATCGACCAGCTGAGTTTGAAGCTCACGTGTGCTCACGAGCGAATAACCCGAATCAATATAATTCTGAACGACCTCCGGCATGCCGCCGCAAACGATATAAGCTCTATAGTTCTTGAGCATCGCCTCATGAATATAGTTTTCGACAGGATGTTTCTCGACAAGGCAGCTGCGAATGCCTGCAAGCACATTCTCGCTAACGCTGTTTGCCCAACAAAACTCTTCAAAATCCATCGGGCGCATAACAATGTGCTCTACATACCCCACCGGAAAAGAAGAGATCCCCTTAAACTCAGTCCCAAGCATAGACCCCGAGAAGACATAGCTAAAGCGCCCATCCTCGACCAACGCCTTCATGAGTGTAACGATCTGCGGATACTCCTGAATCTCATCGACAAAGACAAGCGTATCGCCCTCAACAAGCGGCGCATCCGCAAGAAGGGCTACGCGGTTGATAAAGTCAACGGAGTTCTTTGCGCCAACAAGTGCATTCCTTGCTTCGACATCGAGTAGTAAATTGACCTCAAAATACGAAGCGTAGTTGCTTTTTCCAAACGCGCGAATCGCATAGCTCTTGCCAACCTGACGCGCGCCAGTAACGAGTAATGCCTTATTGGAGTTATTCTTCCAGCTCAAAAGCCTATCAGTGACCTTACGGCGTAGCATTAAACCCCCAAATGACAAAAATTGACAGAAAGAATTACCTAAAATCATACAAAAATTGGCAGATAATAATGTCGTAAATATACAAAAATTGGGAGATAGCAAAGGTTCGAATAGGCCTCAAAGCCACTGAAACAGTGCTCTACTTTGCGAAGGGGCTGGGGACGCTGTTGGGTGCGTCTCCAGCCCTCTGATACTTACTTTTGGTTCCGCGATGGGACTTTGTTGGCCTGCCTGGTCGGTTTACCTTGTCTCGCCGCTCTCTGTGCGTAGGCGGTAGCCGTGGACGAGGTCGCTAATAGCCGGCCAGGGAATCTGGCGGTCGACCCAAAATTGGAGCTGGACCAGATAGCGCTCGGTGGCGCGGGTGAGGGACGCGAACTGTTCGTGAGTCTCTACCTGGGCGTAGAGGTCGCGGCTGTGGGCGAGGATTGCCGTCGTGGCATCCATTTTGCCGGTGACGTCGAAGGCGCCCGAGAACCAGTCGCACAGGCGTGCGGCGCTGTTGTTGATCGTTGCGAGGTCGGCGGTGCCGTCGTTGGCGTTTTCGTTGGCCTGGGCTCGCAGGAGGGAGAGGGCGTCGGCGGCGTTCATACAGTAGCCGACGGTGAAGTTCCAGACGGCGAATTCGCGGCCGGTGTCGAGCTTGCGGCGGCGCATGTAGTCGATATCGCGCGGTTCCTCGAGCATCATTCGATCGGCGAGGGCCTCAAGTGCAGTGGTGTACTCGGCAAGGTCGAGTGTGAGCAGGGTGTTGAAATCCATCATCTTTAGGCCTCCGTTTCGATCTCGACGATTTCGTTTTTAATGTACATGCCCTGGTTATCCCAGACATTGCGGCAGGCGGCGGCAAAGCGCTTGCGGTCGGCTTCGCAGATGCGGGCGAACATGTTGCAGGTGCCAAAGGGCTCGCACACGTCAAAGAAGATGCAAATTGACGACCAGCCGCCATACCAGCTCACGGCGCCCGCCGGCTCGTGAAAGACGGGGTTCTCGATGTGCTCGTAATTGGCGATGGGGCCCGAGACAGGATACGTCACCTCGGCATCGCAGATCTTGGCCGAAAAGATACGTGACTCGACTGGACAGGATGATTCGAACAGCTTGCATGCCTCGGGAGCCTTGTCCCAGAGCATGTCGGCGAGAAACGTCTCGCCATTCAGCGTAATCTTGAGCATTTTTGTCATAGTAAGGACCTCCTCAATCCGTCGCTCAAGGGGCTCGCTGGCGGATAAGGAGAAGACAGCAGCGGGGTCGCCGAGCCCAAACTTCACGACAGATCTCTGTCGCCCCAGCCCGTGCTGTTCTTCGCTAAAGTACCATGCCACAATTGCGCGTGCAATAACAGTTTTTGATTTTCTGGAAGCGGCAATCGACGAGACGGCTCGCCGGCTGCCGGCCGACGCGCGGCATAGGCACTCATCTATATTCCTTAAGTTGGATGAAAAACGCCGTGTTATTGCAGGGCTGCATACTCGTCCAATAAGTGCATAGAATCTCGTATAGTGCGAGTAAGATATTACGCTGCCTGTTTTGTGTTTAGCAAAGATATAGTTTGCATAATCTGGTCTAATCCCTGCTCTATTTAAATAAAGTTGCACGTAAATGGCGTAGATATGTCTGAGCTGGGGTTCTGTACGCTGAGCGGATAAAAACGACCGTTCACCGTTCCGCTATTTTCAAAATGAATAAAATGAGCGATAAAGAGAATATAAACCTTAATAAACTCGCGTATCGCACGGACGCGGGTTATTAATGGGTTGTAGGCCTTTTACAGAAAGGATTCCAGCAATGTCTAAGCCTCTTGGCAAGCCCGATCGTATTGTCGTCGCCCTTGGCGGCAACGCCCTCGGCAACAACCCCGTCGAGCAGATCGAGGCCGTGAGCAACACCGCCCACGCTCTCCTCGGTCTCATCGAGCAGGGTAACGAGATCATCATCACCCACGGCAACGGCCCGCAGGTCGGCATGATCCAGAACGCATTCGCCGCTGCCCACGCCGCCATCGGCACCCCCGAGATGCCGCAGCCCGAGTGCGGCGCCATGACCCAGGGCTACATCGGCTATCACCTGCAGCAGGGTATCGGCCGCGAGCTGCACAAG
>URTW01000117.1 GCA_900550815.1 uncultured Collinsella sp. | reverse complement strand
CGCAGCCCCGACCCGCGGTCACGAGCGGGGGCTCCTGTCGTTTCCGTGCCCTCGGATTGGGTCATAGTGTCTGACTTATGCTCAACCTGTGATGATTTTACTTTTCGCTAGGCAGGTTACTCGCTGTAGCGGGTGGCGATGGCGGCTCGTACCATGCCGGCACTCATGAGGTAGGTCACCAGGAAGTAGGCACCGTATGCTGCCAGGAAGATTGCACAGGTGAGGCCCACGGTGCCGCCGATGCTCATATTTCCGAATATGCTCACCATCTCGATGATCACCTTAAGCGCCACAAAGGAGTGCGCCAAGCCCACTGCCAGCGGGAACAGGAAGAATACCGCTTGCTGCGCCATCACCGAATGGCGAATCTGGCGGTCGTCGCAGCCGATCTGTGCCAGCACACGATAGCTGCGGCTGCCGTCGGCCACGTTGGAGAGTTGCTGGATCGACAGAATCGCCGCGCATGCAACGACCAATACAAAGCCGATGTAGATGGCTAGGTAGCTAATAAGACCGTTCATTTGCGCTGCTTGCGTGTACATCTCGGAGCGTGTGATGAAGGTTCCCCACGACCCCGGCTCCTTGCCGTCAACGAGCAGATTGTCGAGCACAGTGTATTTAATACTCTCGTCTGCCTCGGTCGTATCCATCCCCTGTTTGTAGTTAACGAGCAGGCTACTGGAATACGGCTGCAGATTAAGCTGGGACAACAGCTCGTCGGCAACGACGACGGTACCCGGATTGCTGCCCATCGCCGAGTTGGCGATGGCCGCCGTATCTTCGTCCGACTTATCGGTTGCGGGCTTGAGCGTATGCCCGCCCAAGGTAAGGGCATGGCCGCCAGCCATATACTTGGTGTACAGGTCGACCAGCTCGCCGCCCATATCACATGTGAGCAGATACCGGTCGTGACCGATGTGCACCGGCTCCTCGCCCATCATCTGACGCAGTTTGTTGTACTGGCTCGCCGGCGTCACAAACAGACCCATCGCATCGGCATTGCTACCCCCGAATGCCTTGGGAAGCTTTTCGCCCATGGTCTTGCACATTTCACTTGGAGTCACCGAAGGATCCGAACCGCCAAGCGGGTAACTCAGATACGAATCGATCTGCACATGCTCACCGGCAACATCGGCGATATTGACCTTCTTGCCGGTCTCGTCGTTGTTGCCCGCCGACTTGCCCTTGCCGTGCCATGCAGGGTACAAATCGACCGTTGTATCGGCCAGCACCATGCGATCGGCCTCAGACGGATTGACATACCCTTTGTACCCTTTGTAGTAGTCGAGCGTATCGGGCGTGTAATAGACATACGTCTGAGACACATCAACAGGGTTATAGCGCTCCAGGTTTTCGTTCATCACGTTGGCAATCGACATACCGCACGTCACCGAGGTGATGGCCAAAAACAGGAGCATCGCGATGACGCCCATCGAAAAGCACACCGTGTTGACCTTGGCCGCAAGCTGGCGCACGGTAAACATGTTGAGGCCGCGCCAATACACGCCGCGCAGGCTCTGCAGCAGCTTGATGAGCATGCCCGAGAGTCCCCAGAACAGGGCAAAGGTGCCCACGGTAACCATAGCGGTCGTAATACCAAACTGGTTCATGGCCTCTTGCAGCTTGCTGTCCGTCGCGGTTAGCGGGAACCCATCACGTAGCAGACGGTAATAGGCCACGCCCACAAGCACCGCGCCCACGGCAAAGATGGCAATCGCGATCCAGGGGTTGCGTGTCTTGATGCTCTCGTTGCGACGCTCGGCACCCATAAGCTCGATGAGTTTGGTACGACGCACGGCGCGAAGGTTCAGCAGTAGCGTGAGCACAAACATTACGAGCATGCAGGCAAGGGTCAGATTGAACGCATGCACCGAGAAAAAGAAGTGGAAATTGGCGATCTGTGTCTTAAAAAGCGAGGCCGTAAAGAACGTCATAAGCTGGGAGAGTCCCACACCCAGCACAATACCGGCGACAAAGGCCACGACCGACACTATCACGGTCTCGAGCGCCATGATCGTGGCGACGCGCCCGCGCCCCATGCCGAGCACCTGGTACAGGCCAAACTCCTTTTTGCGGCGTTTCATGATGAAGTTATTGGCGTACACCATCAAAAAGGCCATGACACCGGCCAAAAAGTACGTCAGGTCGCCGAGTATGCTGCCCATAACCTGCGCCAAGCCCTCTTCATCGATTCCGGCGATGTCGACCTGCATCGAGATGGTGTTAAAGGCATAGAAGACCGTGACGCCCAAGGTGAGCGTCAAAAGGTAGACGAGGTAGTCGCGGCCGGCGCGGCGAACGTTGCCCCAAGCGAGTTTACAGAGCATCGGAGCCCTCACCGCCCATCATGGCAACGACCTCCATAATGCGGTCGAAGAACTCGCGACGGTCGGTGTCGCCGCGGCGCAGCTCGGTGAAGATCTTGCCGTCGCGGATAAACAACACGCGGCTCGTGTAGCTGGCGGCAAAGCTGTCATGCGTGACCATGAGCACCGTGGCGCGCAGGCGGCGATTGAGGGCCTCCAGGCTCTCGAGCAGCAGGCGGGCGCTCTTGGAATCGAGGGCGCCGGTGGGCTCGTCGGCCATGATCATGGTGGGGTCGGTGACGAGCGCGCGAGCCGCGGCAACGCGCTGCTGCTGACCGCCGGACATCTGGTAGGGATACTTGTCGAGCACCTGACTGATAGACAGACGCGCGGCCACATCCTGCACGCGGGTCGAGATCTCTGCCGAATTTGTGCGGGCGATGGTGAGCGGCAGGGCGATGTTCTCGCGTGCCGTGAGCGTATCGAGCAGGTTGGAGTCCTGGAAGATAAAGCCCAGCTCCTCGCGGCGGAACTGCGAAAGCTTAGCCTGCTTCATGCGTGTTACATCCTGCCCGTTGATGCGGATCGTGCCACTTGTGGCGCTATCGATGGTCGACACGCAGTTGAGCAACGTCGACTTGCCCGAGCCCGAAGCGCCCATGATGCCAACAAATTCGCCGCGGTTAACGGTAAAGCTGACGTCGTTGAGCGCGCGGGTCACGTTGCCCAGCGCTCCATATACCTTTTCGAGATGCGCGACCTCCAGTACCGGGGTCGCCATGTGCGTGGTTTGCATACCGAGTCCTTTCTTGCGATTAGTCTACGGCATCTATAGTCGCAAGAAGACGAGTCGGCTACCATCGATATGGCTTACGCTTGCCTTACCGTTGTGTAAGGTACGGGTAGCTACCCTGCCGCGTGTTGATGTTGAGAGAGGACTCCTGTTGAAGACTGTTCATGTTGCCGCTGGGATCATTCGCAAGGAAGGATCTGACGAGCTGCTTGCCGTGCAGCGCGGCTACGGCGACATGCAGGGACTTTGGGAGTTTCCCGGCGGCAAGCTCATGCGCGGCGAGACACCCGAGGACGCCGTGCGCCGCGAGCTCATGGAAGAGCTGCAGGTAAAAGTCACCAACCTGCGCGATTTCTATACCGTTGAGTATGACTACCCCGATTTCCATCTCTCCATGGAGTGCTACTACTGCTCGCTCGCCGATGAATCCGATGAGCCCCAGAAGCACGACCGCCAGCTCGATATCCGCTGGATTCCACGCACCTCACTTGCCACGGTGGAATGGATGCCCGCCGACAAGGGGCTCATTGATGCTCTGATTGAGTTAAAGGAAGATCGGCTTGAGGCCAACGGCGCTGCCAACGACGCCGAGGCCACCGCGACCGACGAGCCCGCCACCAAGCCCAAGCGCGCACCTAAGCGCCGTAGCAAAAAGCGCCCCAAACCAGGTCTGCTCGACGGCATCGATACCTCGGACCTTTCCGCCGACGAGCGCGAACTGGTGCGCCGTCGCGCCGCCATAAAAAAGTCCATGAAGGGCAACAAACGCGCGAACACCAAGCCCGAGCTGCTCGTACGGCAGCGCCTGCGCGCCGCGGGCCTTACGGGCTATCGCTTGGAATGGAAGGTTCCCGGCAAACCCGACATCGCCTTCCCCGGACGCAAGATCGCCATCTTCGTCAACGGCTGCTTTTGGCACCGCTGCCCCAAGTGCAACCCCAGCCAGCCCAAGCGCAACGTTGAGTTTTGGGAGGCAAAGTTCCGTCGCAACGTCGAGCGCGACCACGCTGCCGTGGCAGCACTCACTCAAATGGGCTGGACGCCCATAACCATCTGGGAATGCGAGCTCAAAAAAGACCACATCGACGCCACGATGGAAAAGGTCATCGAGCAGGTGCGCGCCGCAGAGCCGCGGCGCTAGGAACGAGCCGTCCACACGCCCCACACAGACGAGCCACATCCGCGCCACAAACCTTAGAAAGCCCTTAAGCCCAAAACCTTTCAAGAGTGTTATGCAATAGCTTTGACCTGCAGTTTCATGGTTACATCAAACCTGATTAAGCCTTTCTTTAGCGCTTCCTTATCTGCACTCGCGGCATAATACTGCCAGCGCACGGGACCTAGCAGCATACCCCGAGCGCAATCTTTTGGTGGACATCGAGGAGGCCGCATAAGCATGCATTCTTCCAATGACGCAGCACAGCAGCCATCCCTAAAACATGCAAACCTTTTCTCCTTCCCCCCGACACAGAGAAACGGTCTCCTCGACTCCCCCACCACAAAAACCTAGCGCTCAGCCGATCAGAGCCTCAACTTACGAGCATCCTTCGAAAAGCTCCAAGCATCCCTAGACAAGGCGTTCCCCGAACAGGCAAGAGCAATCTAAGCCCATCGCGCTTTATACTGATGCCATGCGAAACATGGATCACATAGAATTGCACCGCGGAGGACGCGAGGAAGCGTTTCCCGAGACCGCCGAAGACTGGCCCTATATTGCTGAACGCGCAGAATTCGCTCGCTATCCGGGCAATTCCGTCCCCTGGCACTGGCATTCCGAAGTTGAGCTTTTCTACATGGAGCAGGGAGCGATTGACTATCGAACGCGCGCGGCTCATGAGCACGTACGCTTTGAGGAAGGGTCCGCCGGCTTTATCAACGGCGGCGTTTTGCACAGCACGCTGCAATCACCCAATTCGGCACCAGCCATTCAAATGTTGCATATCTTTCAGCCGTCGATGCTCGGCGATCCCGCGGGACGCCTTCAAAAGCGCTATATCAATCCTTTGCTGCAATGTCGAGGCGTCGATGTGCTCAAATGGTCGCCCACCAACCCCGACGATATGCCCTTTATCGATTTGCTAAAGAGTTCCTTTAACCACGACCTTCAACGGCCGCAGAACGAGATGGCGCTTCGAAATAGTTTGTCAGAGCTCTGGATTCAGATTTACGCCAAGGCCGAACCGCTCTTTTCCTCCGACAACACCTCTTGGATGACCAACCGCGACGTACAGTTCAAGGCAATCCTGGACTATATCCGCGCAAACTATGCAGCCGCTATAGATGTGACCCAGATGGCATCTGCAGCCGGCGTAAGCGAAAGAGAGTGTTACCGCATTATCGAAGCTTGCGCAGGAACGACCCCGGCGGCATATCTGCGCGCATACCGCGTAAACCGTGCTTGCGAACTTTTGGCACACACCACGCGAACGGTCCAGACAGTCGCGCGCCAATGCGGCTTTGCGACAGCAAGCCATCTTGGCCAGGTATTTAAAGAACAAATGGGATGCACTCCTTCGAGCTATCGAGCAGCGAGGCAGAATCTCGATAGTACCAGGCAGAAATCCCGCTAGCCCTTCTTCTGTCACTGCATCAAACTTGCAGGCAAACAATGGATAGGAGCTACTATATGAAGTACTTTGACTATATCGTGTTTGACGTTGATGGGACATTGGCAGATACAGAAGAAAGCGTGCTGTCATCGCTTGACCAGATTGTCCAAGAAGAAACCGGCAAAACGCTCCCCCGACACGAGCTTGAATTTGCCCTCGGCATACCCGGCAAGGATGCCCTTGAGAAACTTGGGATCTACTCGCAGGCAACGTTGGATCGCTGGTGCCAAGTTGCCGCCAGCTTTAAAAGCACCATCAGCGTGTTTCCAGGTTTGCTTGAAGTCATCGCAACACTCGCCGATAGCGGCTACAAACTTGGCATCGTCTCCTCACGTGCGCGCGACGAATACGCAGAAGAAATTGCACCCCTTGGTTTCGATAAGTATTTTGAGCACATCATCCTTGTCGAAGACACAACCGAACATAAACCCGCACCCGCTCCCATGCTCGAATATCTCCGGCGTACGGGCGCGAATCCTGGCAACGTCGTCTACGTTGGCGACACCGTCTACGACGAACAATGCGCAACTTCGGCAGGGGTCAGTTTTGCCAGAGCGGCATGGGGATCACACCAAGACATCCCAAACGCCACCTACAACCTCAAAACCCCCAACGACCTGTTAACCCTAACAACCAAGTAACCCCCGCGCCCCACCCTTTCAGCCCTAACGCCACCAGCGCGACGACCTCGAGTAGACCAACCTGGGAGGGACGAGGGCTTAGTTCCCCAATCTTTCCGCAGGGGGCAAAAAGCCTCGCCGCACGAAGTGCGCAGCGAGGCTTTTTGCATGC
>URTW01000116.1 GCA_900550815.1 uncultured Collinsella sp. | reverse complement strand
CAAAAGACAAAAGGGAGGGGTTAGGTGAAAGAAAATCGTATGCTACCGATCGGCACAGAGACCTTCCGTATCTTTGTGGATGAAGCGGAGGACGGTGTCATCCGCGGCAGGGTCTCCGGCGGGACGTTTCCGGAGGAAACCCTATTCCGAAGTCTTTCACGCCTGATCTTGCTTTTGGAAGATCAGTTGGATACAGGCGGCGCGCCGAAAGCTTCTCCCATAAAATGTACGGAAACACCCACGTTTGAACTGGACATCCTGTTCCGCCAGAATTACAGCTGGCAGGGGAGACTGCGGTGGACAAAAGGCGGCAAAGAGGCCGCGTTTCGCAGTGTGCTGGAGCTGCTCATCCAAATGGAAACGGTTTTGGCACAGTAACACACATCAATTTAGGAATCCATATTTGTTATAAAACGGACAAATCACAGGATTGGAGGAAAACACTATGAATAAATCAGCAACAGGGTTAATTCAGCACTGCAAGGACAAACTGGGCACACCCTACGTTTACGGCGCCAAGGGCGAGGTCCTTACGCAGGCCATCCTGGACCGCATCGCCCAACAGGTGCAGCATCGCGAGGCATCCGAGTTTAAGAAGGACAAGCTCAAGGTGCTCGCCGAGCTCACCAAGCTGCGCCAGATCTGCTGCGACCCGCGTCTGCACTACGAGGATTACAAGGCGGGGAGCGCCAAACTCGATACGTGCATGGAGCTCGTGCACGGCGCACTCGACGGCGGACATCGCATCCTGTTGTTCAGCCAGTTTACGGGTATGCTCGATATTATCGGTAAGCGCCTGGCCAAGGAGGACATCGCCTTCCTTAAGCTCACGGGCGCTTCGTCTAAGGAGAGCCGCGCCAAGATGGTCGCGCAGTTCCAAGCGGGCGAGGTTCCGGTCTTTTTGATTTCGCTCAAGGCGGGCGGCGTGGGCCTTAACTTGACGGCTGCCGACGTGGTCATCCACTACGACCCGTGGTGGAACGTGGCGGCGCAGGACCAAGCAACTGATCGTGCACACCGTATTGGCCAGCAGCATACCGTGACCGTGTACAAGCTCATCGCCAAGGACACGATCGAGGAACGCATTATGCAGATGCAGGAGTCCAAGCGCGACCTGGTCAACAGCGTACTCGGCGGCGACGGCATCTCGTCGGCACTGTTCACGCGCGAGGATGTTCTGGCGCTTCTCGGCGGCGACGGGCGCTAGCCGCGCGCGGGGTGGGACTGCTGGAGTGGGCAGGACGGTCGACGCATTTTGGCCCGACCGCTTGCCTGATCCGTTATGTGTTCATTTGCAATGCCGTGGATGGTTTGTCTGCCTTTGGGCATAAGAACCATCAAGAACATTGGCACATCAGCAAAGGAGAACATCATGGCGAAATTCTTTAAGGACCCCGACGGTAAGCTCATCGCTGCCCTTGGCGACGACGTTGCGACCCCTGCCGGTTGCACGGAACTGACCGCAAACACTGAGGACGCGGCGCACGAGAAGCACGTGCCTGTTGTCGAGACCGAGCGCGACGGTCACGTGATTCGTGCACGCGTTGGCTCGGTCGAGCACCCCAGCCTGCCCGAACACTACATTGAGTGGATTGCGCTTGAGGCCGAGGGCCGCTTAGAGGTTCATTACCTTGAGCCCGGCATGAAACCCGCGACGTTTTTCGCGGGCGGCTCCAAGGCCGGTACCGTCTATGCCTACTGCAACCTGCACGGGCTGTGGTCCGCGACATTCTAGGAGCGCGCCCCCGCTCGGGGTATCATAGCTAGCATATGCACATGCAAGCGCCGGCTGCATTATGCGGCCGGCGCTTTTACTACGATTTCGATGGTTTACGACGGAAAGGGCTGGGCCATGAAGCTCGCGCTTGCACAGATCGATATGCGCCTGGGTGATATTGAGGGCATTTGCGGCCGCATCGAGGACCAGGCTCGTCTGGCCCACGAGCGCGGGGCGCGCGTGCTGTGCGTTCCGGCTCCGCTCTTTATGGGCGCCATGCCCGGTGGCCTGGTGGGCGCTGCCGACTTTGAGCACGACGTGCTTGCCGGTTTGACTGGTGTCGCCGAGCGTATCCAGGAGCTTGACATGATCTGCATCGTGCCCGCGGCGGTTTCGTTTGAGGGCCAGCCGCTGCTCGACTACATGATGCTCAAGGACGGTCATGTGGTGCCGGCGCGTTCGAGCATTGCCCTGCAGCGTGGCGAGAACAACGACACACGTTGGGCGCCGCCGGTGTTCGACGTGGACGGCGTGCGCATCGCCGTGATTTTTGACTTGGACCGCGAACTCGAGATGCTGCCGACCGGTGTTGACCTCATTGCGTATTTCCAATTCAACGCGTTTGACATGACCGACCGCGAGACTGCCGCCATTGCTGCCGTTCGCAGCGGCGCCTACCGCAAGATCGCATCCAAGCGCAGCGTGTGGTTTGCCTGCATGGCGCCGGTCGGTGCCTATGACGAGTCGGTGTATACCGGCGGTTCGTTTGTGCTCGACGACTGCGGTCGCGTGGTGGCCCAGGCGCCGTGCTTTGAGGAGAGCCTGCTGGTTCAGGAGATTCAGCGCGGCGTGATGCTCGATGCCCTGGAGGATCACGAACTGCCCGAGTTCCGTTCCGAGGAGTGGCTGTGGCAGGCGCTGGTGCTCGCCGTGCGCGACAACGCCCGAGCCCACGGTGCGTCGCGTGCTGTGGTGGCGCTCGAGGGTGACTTGCCGTCGTCCCTGCTGGCGGCGCTGGCCGTCGACGCTCTGGGCCCGCGCAATGTGATTGGCCTGGTGCTGGGGCGCAACCGTATCTTTACGCCGGCGCAGGAAGAAGCCGAGGCTGCCCGCTGTGCCGCCGTCCGCGCCATCGCCGAGCGTCTGCACATTCGCACCGTCGAGCGCGATGCACCGGATGCGGCGCGCGTGCTCGATCGCGACGTGTCGGCGGGCGATGCCGAGCGCCTGCGCTCGCGCACGCTGGGCCTGATGCTGGAGGATACGGCGCTCGAGCTGGGTGCGATGGCGCTGAGCCCGCTGTCCAAAACCGAGTACGCGCTGGCGGCGCCGGCGCTTTGCGGCGGCTACCAGGGCGACTTTGCGCCCTTTGGCGATGTGTACCTGTCGACGCTTGAGTTTGTGGCGCGTGTGCGCAACCGCACGTCTGCCGTGGTGCCGCAGGAACTCGTGACGCTCAACGCGGTGGAGGATTGCATGGAGCGCGTGCTGGCGCAGGCGCTCTCGACGCTCGACGGCCCGGTCGATATGCTCGACCGCGCGGCACAGCTGCTCGGCGGGCTTGAGCCGGGTGAGGTCGATGGCGCGCTCGAGGCGCACGTGGACCGCAATCGATCTTTCGACGACATCCCGATGGCCGCTGGCAAGCCTGAGGCCTGCTCGCTGCTGCTGATGCTCGTTCGACAGGGTGAGGCTGCCCGCCGCATGTTGCCGATGGCGCCGATCGTCTCGGCCCGTTCGTTTGTCGAGCGCGCCTGGCCGTACATGCTCGCGTGGTCCGACCTGGGGCTTAACGGCAAGGAGCGTATGACGGTCGATTCGCTGGCGCGCGCCGAGGTGCGCCGTTTTGCTGACGAGGATACGAGCGAGCGCGTGCGAAACGAGATGATGGGCGTGCTGGGCGAGCTGTTGGGTATTTCGCCCGAGCAGATGGAGGAGCTGCGCTCTGAGGACGGTCAGCGTCGTTTACACGAGGGAATGAAAAAGTTCGAGGGCGAGGTTCAGGACGCCATCGATAAGATGATGGGCGGTCAGGGCGGCTCGCAAGGTAGTCCCCAGGGTGGCCCGATGCCGCACCCGCCAGTAGATCCGAGGCAGTTCCCCTTTTTCTCGCAGAACTATCTATGGGATAGGATTCGCTTCCGACCCCGCTACTTCAACTAAGCATCTTGGCCCCGTTGTGTTATTCTAGAACAGACGTTCGTGAATGATGCGCGGGGCCTTGCCTTGTGCTTGGCAAAAGACGAGGGGAGGTTGGCTTGGTTATCTTGGGCATTGACCCCGGTTTGGCTCATACGGGTTGGGGGATTATCGAGGAGCGTCGTGGCGAGGTTCGCTGCCGTGCCAACGGTTGTATCGAGGCCAGTGCCGGAAGCCCGCTCGCGGTGCGCCTGTCGCATATCGCCCGCGACCTCAAGGGTGTCGTGGAGCGTTATCGACCCGATACCGCTGCTATCGAGAGTATTTACTTTGGCGCCAACGTTCGCTCGGCCATCCCCACGGCGCATGCCCGCGGCGCTGCACTCGTGGCGCTTTCGGAGTGCGCGCTCGAGATTGGCGAGTACACGCCCATGCAGATCAAACAGGCTGTGGTGGGCACCGGCGCCGCGGACAAGCGGCAGGTCGCCTACATGGTACGCACGCTAACACAGCTCGACCACGCCCCGCATCCCGACCATGCCGCCGATGCCCTGGCCTGCGCCATCTGCCATGTAAACCTCAGCCGCACCCGGGCGCTTACCGGCGGCGAGTTCTATCAACAGAGAGGAACCGGATACTGATGATCTCTCAGCTCCATGGAACGCTTGTCGAGGCCACGATGAGCTCGGCCGTTGTCGATGTATCGGGCGTGGGCTTTGAGCTCGGTATTTCGGGCAGCACTGCCACCACGCTGCCTACGCCCGGCGGCGAGGTGCGCCTTTATACCCGTATGCAGGTGCGCGAGGACGCCATCACGCTCTTTGGCTTTGCCTCCAAGGACGAGCGCACGATGTTCGATCGACTCGTTTCTGTCTCGGGCGTCGGCCCGCGCCTGGCGCTTGCCGTGCTTTCCACCTATACCGTGGGACAGCTGTATTCCCTGGTGATGGCCGAGGACGACAAGGGCATGGCCAAGGTACCCGGTGTGGGCAAAAAGACAGCTCAGCGCCTGATCCTGGAACTCAAGAGCACCTTTGCCAAGGATAAGGGCTTTGTGCCGGTCGACGTGATTCCCGGCCAGGTTGCGATGCCGGTTCCCGCCGCCGCTCCTTCGGCGATCGATGACGCCCGTGCGGCACTCCTCTCCATGGGCTTTAGTCCGCAGGAGACCGATGTTGCCCTGAGCGGGTATGATGGGCAGAATATGCGTGTCGAGGACTTGCTCGGCGCGGCGCTTAAGCGACTCGGAATGGATGCGTGATGTGGGAAGCCGATGACTCTCAGGACCTGTGGGCGACGCCCGGCAACTCGCCGGCGGCATCCATGGCGCACGGCGAGCGCATGGTGGGCTCGGAGCTGACGGCCGAGGACCTCGATGTCGACCGCACTTTGCGCCCCCAGCACCTAGACGATTACTGTGGCCAGGAGCACATCAAGCAGAGCCTGCGCGTGTTGATCGAAGCGGCGCAGAGCCGTGGCGAGACGCTCGACCACGTGATTTTCTCGGGTCCTCCGGGCCTGGGCAAGACCACGCTGGCCACCGTTATCGCCAACGAGCTGGGCGCTCAGATCAAGACCACGAGTGGCCCCGCCATCGCACGCACGGGCGACCTGGCGGCCATCCTTACTAACTTGCAGCCGGGTGATGTGCTGTTTATCGACGAGATCCACCGCCTCAACCGTTCGGTCGAGGAGGTCCTGTACCCCGCGATGGAGGACTTTGCCCTCGATATCGTGATTGGCAAGGGTCCGGCGGCGCGCTCGATTCGCCTGGATATTCCCAAGTTTACGCTGGTAGCGGCAACGACCCGCTCAGGCATGTTGACCGGCCCGTTGCGCGACCGCTTTGGCATTTCATATCGCCTGGATTACTACACGGTCGAGGAGCTCGCGCAGATTGTGACGCGCTCGGCAACTATCCTGGGCGTGGCGATCGACCATCCCAGTGCACTCGAGATCGGCTCGCGTTCGCGCGGCACGCCACGTCTTGCCAACCGCCTGCTCAAGCGCGTGCGCGATTACGCACAGGTGCGCGGCAACGGTCCCATCGAGCTCGATATCTGTCGCCAGGCGCTCGAGTTCTTCGAGATCGACGAGCTCGGTCTGGATTGGATGGATATTCGCATTTTGGAGACGCTCGCTAAGACGTTCTCCGGTCGTGCCGTGGGACTTACGACCCTTGCCAGCGCGGTGGGCGAGGACCCGGGCACGCTCGAGGATGTCTATGAGCCCTATCTGCTGCAGTGCGGCTTGATGATTCGCACACCGCAGGGTCGCCAGGCAACGCTTCGCACCTTTGAACACTTGGGCATCGAGCCAGCCGTTTAGAGACGGGTTTGTTTTGGCTAGTCTGTAGGCTATCGCTGAGCATTGGATAAACATATCGCCATTCATCGGTTACGGGTGTTTTACTATTGCGCGCCCGTGCTATGCTGAATTGGTCTTTTTCTCATTCGGTAACGAAAGGACCGCCCATGCCTACTGACATCGAAATCGCACGTTCTGTCACGCCACTGCCTATTACCGAGGTGGCCAAGAACGCCGGCGTCGACGTTAAGCATCTGATTCCGTACGGCTTTGACAAGGCAAAGGTCGACTATTCCCTGCTCAACGAGCCAACTGATCACCAGGCCAAGCTTGTCCTCGTGACCGCTATCAATCCCACGCCCGCAGGCGAGGGCAAGACCA
>URTW01000115.1 GCA_900550815.1 uncultured Collinsella sp. | reverse complement strand
ATCAGCATGCCTGCCCATCATGCGTCACGGACCGGGGAGGCGAGGGCCTCCGTCGGGACCGCCCCGAGCAACCGGCATATCCAAGGAATGACAAGGCTCGATTGCTGTGCTGGTCAGGATGCCGAAGCGGGCCGTCCGCCAATCGGAATGCGGGTCAGGATGCTGCAACGTGATTCCAGCTGCAGGATACGGCTCCTTTGCGGTTGCCGCAAAACCTGCTGGCAACATTCTTACTATCCGAATGATGTACGCTTCCCTTGGGATCGTTTCGCCTGACCAGGGCCATCTTCCGGGCCTCATCGGCCAGCTAGGCAGGCGCCTCTTCCGCGAGTAATAGCCCTGGCGGGACACGACTGCACCCAAAGATACAAAAGGAATCGAATGGCCAGAGAGGATTGCCCTTTCCGATGGTCGATTCTTGACAGGCAAACTCAAGCCTCGTTAATATTACATGGTTTGCCAGACCGAATTAACAAAGGAGGGGTGTCGTGGTTGGTCTTTTCCGCACGTGGATGAGCGCCTAGAAAGCGGCGCTGTTGTGGCGTCGCGCTGTTTTTCTGCACGCCATTTCACGATTGGACATAACCATGATATTTGAAACCTCTCGGGGCAGGTCTGCTCTGCTGTGCCATTCATGGCAATTCAAGCTTTGTTTCGTATGGGGCGGGGAGCTCGTTTCGACATTGACGAGTTCGATTCTCCAGATGGGTCTTATTTGGCATCTCGCCCTCACGACAGGGTCGTCTTCTCTCCTCTCCTTAGCATCGCTGGCAGGCTTTCTGCCGATTGCTTTGTTCGGAATCCTTGCGGGCGCCGTTGTCGACAGACTGCCTTTGAAACGTGTCCTCATCGGCGCCGACCTCTTCATTGCCGCGGTGGGTGCCGCCTTGGCGATTGCCTCGTTGGCCGGCAGCTTACCTGCATGGCTAATTCTCATCGCCTTGTTTCTCCGTGCAGTTGGTACTTCGTTCTACACGCCAGCCTCCCAATCTCTCACGCCCCATCTCGCCCCACCGGAGCATCTCGTTCGCCTATCGGGGGTGACTCAGGCGATTCAGTCCGGCGGATACATTCTTGGCGCCGCGCTTGCAGCAGTGATTTATCCCGTGGCGGGCATTACCGCCATGATTGTCCTCGACGTGCTGGGAGCGCTTTTCGCTTCTTTAGCCGTCCTCGCCGCACAGATAGACGCAGGGGGCCTCGACGAAGCCGACCGCAGCTTGTCCTTTTCCAATAAGGTTCGAGAGCTCTTCTCTGAGATTTCGGACGGCTACAAGCTGATTAGGGGGTACAGGGGGCTGTTCGCCCTTCTTTGGTGCGGGTTCGTCTTCGCTTTCGCGTTCTCTCCGCTCGCGGCATTGTTCCCAATAATGACCTTGGGGCATTTTGGCGGTAGCACGGGGGATGCCGCTTTGGTGGAAATCCTTTTTTCTGCAGGCATGCTGGCTGGGTCCGGTATCTTGGCGGTTACGGGAGGGTTCCGCAATAGGTCGTTCACCATGGTCGCCGCGATTGCCGGCTTCGGCATTGCCGCAATCGTATCCGGATCGCTCGGCCCGTCATTGTTCGCTGCTTTCCTGCCGGTGAGCTTTCTTATGGGCGCATGCTCCCCGTTGTACGCGGGAACCCAGACTGCCCTTATGCAGGAGCAGATACCTCCTGAGTACCTAGGCCGCGTTTTCGGCCTCTACGGAACCATCATGGCTTGGGCCATGCCCATGGGCCTCGCGGCCCCCTCCGTTTTTGCGGATCTGCTTGGAGCTCCGTTATGGTTCGTCGGCTCTGGAGCGACCATGGTACTGCTTGCGATGGCTATGCTGCTTGCTCCGAGCGTCCGAAACGTGGGGAAAAGAGATACCGGGCGGATTCAATAGCCCAAGTATTCGAAAAAAAGAGGCGGCAGCCATCGGTTCACGCGTCAGCCTTCAAGCCCTTGCGACGACGAGGTATTGCGCCGACATCCCACATCGCGCTCCTTATTCGTCGCCAACTATCATTTTCGGATTTGCCGGCTTGCGCAAGGTCAAAACGCTCGCGCCGGCAATTGGGCAAAGGCGAAAAATCGACGTGAGCAATCTTTTTTGGCATGGCTGCGCTTCCAGTAAAAGGCTAATACACAAAAGGCGGTTCAACCTATGGAACTCATAGTCAAAGCTAAAGACATCTTTTTGGAATATGCCGGCCGCGATATCCTGGATATCGAAGAGTTGGAAATCTACTCCTACGATCGCATCGGCTTGGTGGGAGACAATGGCGCAGGCAAAACCAGCCTGCTTAAAATTCTGAGCGGCAATCTTACCATTGCGGACGCCGACGTCAGGCGCTTCGGCAGCATTGCCCTCATCGGCCAACTCGATGAACTCGACCTTGATGCGGCTCAGGACAGTGGTGAGATGCTCTCCCGTCTCAACGTCGCCGGAGTGGCGCAGGAGACGATGAGCGGCGGGGAGGAAACACGCGCCAAGATTGCCTCTGCACTCTCCCAGCATGCAAGCGCGATCTTCGCCGACGAGCCTACGAGCCACCTCGACCAAGACGGCATCCGCCTTCTCGTCGGACAACTCAAGGCATTTGATGGGGCTCTGCTCATCGTGAGCCATGACCGTCATTTTCTCGACCAGGTGGTAGACAAGATCTGGGAGCTCAAAGACGGCGGTATTTCCGAATTCTGGGGTGACTACTCCGACTATCTGCGACAGAAAGAAGAAGAGCGCAAAGCTCAGGCGACTCGATACGAAGAGGCGATGCGCGAGCGCGATCGCCTCGAAGCCGCCATCGAAAAACAACGGAAAAAAGCACGGCAGGTCGACGCCAAGCGGAAGGCTGCGAAAAAAAGCAACGAGTATGCAGGTCGATTGGGGCATCAGAAAGCAACCGGCACCAAACAGAAGAGGATGTACCAGGCGGCTAAGGTCATGGAGAAGCGCCGCGAAGCACTCGAAGGGAGTGAGGCCCCAGATAGCATTCGCGCCGTGCGGTTCCGCCAGAGCAAGGCCCTGGAACTGCATAGTAAATTTCCCATCTCGGCAGACGATTTCAGCTTGAGCTTCGGCAACTGCATGCTCTATGACCACGCGAATTTCGAGATACCGCTCGGTGCCAAAGTGGCCATCACCGGTGGCAACGGTACAGGAAAGACCAGCCTGCTGAAGGCAATCGCTCGACGCGCCGACGGTATCAACATCTCTCCCAAGGCAGAGATCGGTTACTTCGAGCAAACAGGCTACAAGTTCGACGCCCGTCAGTCTGCGATCTCGTTCATGCAGGATGGTTGCGAGTACAGCATGACCGAAATTCGAGGCATCCTCGCCTCTATGGGAATCGGACCGCGCGACCTGACAAAGGACGTTGGCGTTCTCTCGGGAGGCGAAGTCATCAAGCTGCTACTCGCGAAGATGCTGCTGGGCAGATACAACATCTTGCTCATGGACGAGCCTGGAAATTACCTGGACATCAAGAGCGCCGAAGCCCTCGAGCAGATGATGAGCGCCTATGCCGGAACGATAGTGTTCGTCTCCCACGATAAGAGGCTGGTCGAGAACGTCGCAGACATTGTCTACGAAATAAAGGACACCAAGCTAGTCAAAATCTTTCAGCGCGAATAGCCCTAAATGAGCAAGAAATAATCCCCGAACGGAGACAAGGGAGTAAAACGGCAAAGAAAGAGCCTCCGTCCCAACACAGGGAACGGAGGCTCTTTAATCGCTTTTACTCATCTCCGTCGCTGGTGGCTTTGTCATGACTCTCGTACGAAACGAAACTCAGCGGCATAGTGCGGCACTCAAAATCGCAGGTCAGAACCCTGTCGTCCTACTCCCACTCGATGGCGTCGGTTCTGCCGTCCCGTCACTCCAGTTACACCCAGTTTTCGGCATCGACACGGAACGCGTGCCGCCGAATGACGCGATGTCGCGTTTCGTCGGCTTCGGGGACAAAAGCTGGGACAACCTCAAAAACTTTTTTCAAACTCAGGGCTTTGAGTTTTTGTTTTTGTCCCAAAGTGCGCGGCGGGTCGCCTTTGGAGGCTCGATGGCGCCGAAAACGCCCGTTTTGAAACTCAACCGCCCTTTTGCCCGCAAGCCGCCAGCTGCAATCGCAAGTGAATTAACGCGGGTGGCTTGCGCGCCATTTGCAAAACCCCAGGTCGCAGGTCTTCGCCATTCGTGAACAAAGTGAGTAGTCTCAGGTGGCTTGCTTATGAGTTGGCGAACGGGCCTTCAGGATTCAGGGCAAACATGCTGGTAGAATAGGATTCTCAAATCAATGACAGGAGACCGAGCATGGCCGAACCCCACGATAGGAAGCCGATCCTCACGATCGAGCAGCAGATAGAGCACCTCAAGCAGAAGGGCGTAGCCTTCGAACTGTGTTCCGAGGAAGAGGCCGCGGACTACCTGCGCGACAAGTGCAACTTCTTCAAGCTCGCATCCTACCGCAAACTCTTCTCGAAATACGAGGGAGGCCCGCGCGACGGCCGCTACGTAGACCTCGACTTCGGCCAGCTGCGCCTGCTCGCGGCGCTCGACCAGGAGCTGCGCCACGCCCTGCTCGGCATGACGCTCGACATCGAGCATTTCCAGAAGGTGACACTGCTTCGCGAGATGGAGGACCGTGGAGAGGACGGCTACGCCATCGTGGCCGACTACATGGCATCGCTTACCACTGCAAACAGGGAGTACCGCCTGCGCGAGCTCAAGATGAGCGGCCGCAGCCCCTACAGCTCGAGCCTCTACGCGAAGTACTCCGGCGACATGCCTGCCTGGGCCTTCCTTGAGCTCACCTCGTTCGGCACCCTCATCGACTTCGTGCGCTTCTGTGCCAGGCGATGGGGCGACAGGCGCCTCGAGGCCTCCCACTACGACCTCAAGCGCGTGAAGTCCGTCCGCAACTGCGCCGCGCACGGCTCGTGCCTGATCAACTGCTTCGCCGAGAGGGGCGCCGCCCGGGGCTCGGCGTCCAGCGGCGTCTCCCGAAGGGTCGCCGCCGTGGGGATTCCCAAGGCGACCAGGAGGAAGTGGATGGGGAATACGGCCATGCAGGAGGTCGCGACCGTGCTCGTGGCGCACTCCGGCTTGGTACCCGAGGGCTCCTCGCGCTCGCGCGCCGCATCCGAGCTCGCCGAGATGTTCGCCAGGGCCGACGGCGAAACCGAGGCGCTGCCCGACAAGGGGCCCGACGCCGCAGCTCGCTCCGCGCTCGAGTTCCTTCGCAGGTTGACAGAATCGCTCGGGTTGGTAGAATAGCCTGCAGATAGCAAAACCTTCACGGTTTTAGGGGCGGACTTGCGCAAGCGACTCTGCCCTATTTTTATATTCACTCGCTATAGGAGACGGATGATACCTGGGTCAATGACAGAACTGAGAAGCCCGGAATAATGGAGCCAGTTAGAAACCCTCGGGTTTGCGGGGCGGGATCGTGAGAGCGATTCTGCCCTATTTTTTTCCTCCGTCTGCCCCAACCAAGTAGTTCGAAGATAGCCTGTAGGTGTCCTCGTGGGCGCCTTTTATTTTCAGGGAATCGGCCGCTTCATGAACGAGCGACCGGCTTGACCTAGATCGAACCGCCTTCATCTCCGTCTAGGCGCCGGCAATCAACATCGTGAATCCGCGCGTGCTACAATGCGGGCACCAGAGATGAAAACACAGTCCCCGTCGGGTAGTCGTGGGCGTGCGGGAGTCCGCATCAGTAACCTGCCTCCTTGGTTGTCCCTTCTCTGCATGGTCATCTACATAAAGGAGGAACCAGCCATGCAGATCAGCGTGTCGTCCACCCTGACCGTATATCACGACGGCCAATTCTGGGTCGGGCTGGCGGAGCACGTCGAGGACGGCAGATACGGCGCCGCCCGCATCGTCTTCGGCGCAGAACCGTCCAATGAGGAGATCCTGCGATTCGTTGTCAGCAAATGGGCGAAGCTCTCGTTCTTCTGCCACGGTCCGGCCGAGGCGAGCAAGCCCGCGAAGAACCCCAAGCGACGCGCCCGCGAGGCGGCGAAAGCCCTCAAGCAGCCGGCGATGAGCACCAAGGCGCAGCAGGCGCTCGCGAATCAGCGGGAGACGATGAAGCGGGAATCGGCTCAAGCAAGAAGCCAGCGTCGCGCGGATGAGGCGGAGGCGCGCTTCGAGCAGCGAAAACTGAAGCGCAAACAGAAGCATCGCGGTCATTGATACCACCATCAACCCATATATAGCAGCAGGCGTAGCTTCGATTGAAACTACGCCTGCCACCTGGTGCTATAACGTTATACAGAACGTATGTTCTATACCCACTCGATGACTAACCCAGTCCGAGCACTACCGATGCGTGTCGCGTCATACCGCCTAAGAGCCGATTCGTTCAGAAAAGGTTCAGGGGGATCGTCGAGTTTATTGCACCCTCGCGTTTTACAAAAGAGAGTACAAGGCCCTTTAGCTCGAATTATTGCATTTAGAACCCAGCCGCTCATCCATCCTAGCTTGCCCAAACAGCCCTCCCGCGATGTCCATGTTCCAACGGATGGGTACCATTTATCCGGGTGCACCTGTGGCAACGGGCCAGCAGGCCCGCGCAAGGTCGCTCGCAT
>URTW01000114.1 GCA_900550815.1 uncultured Collinsella sp. | reverse complement strand
GGGACGGGAGATGCAGCGGCGTGTCAGCACGGGAACGATTCGTGTGACTCCCAGTTCCACGGACTTCTGAATGATCTGCTCCAGCTTGTCCGCTTTGGGCACTGCCTGATACAAGGTCAGGGACACCGACGGTTCCGCCGCACACAGTTCCGAGGAAACCACGTCCAGCTGGACTTCTTCCGGCATAATGGACCGAATCCGGCACTGGTAGTCCCGCCCGTAGGCACAGACTGTCAGCAGCTCCCCCACACGCATTCGCAGAGCCAGTCCGATATGGCGGGCAGCGGGACCGGTGATGCACACATCAGATTCGTCTAGTGCTTCTAAAAAAAATCTCGGCATAACGTTTTCCCTTTCTATATAGTTTTCACATAATCTCATGTTCTTGGTCGACAACCTGCCGAAAATGTGCTACAGTATAAGGTAGCATATCATCGAAAGGAACTGATACCTCATGACATACAATCGCAATACGTTCCGGCGGATTCTGGTCTGTGCGACCGCTGCCGCACTGCTCTGCACCGGTTTTGCCGGCTGCTCCGACAGCAATTCCTCTGACAGCGAATCCGGCGTGAACATCGCCATGGAAGATCTGGAATACGGTGCCACCAGGCCCGGTGCCTCGGAGCGTGTTGTGTGTGCCGTCAAGCTGCCGGTGGACGAGTGCGACCCTGTGCTGCTGCCGATTGACTCTAAGTTTCCGGGCGACGCGTACGAGCACTTGCTCGACGCGCAGGAGTCGGGCGATGCGGAGACCGTGGCGGCTGCGCGCAAGACGCTCGACACCATGGTCAAGCGCGAGGCCAAGGACATCTGCGAAAAGTACCTGAGTGTGCCGGCAACGACCAACTTTGGCATCATGTTCGTTCCGTTTGAGGGACTGTACGCCGAGGTCGTCAGCCGCCCCGGGCTTATCGAGACCCTGGGCCGCGACTATCACGTCAACGTTGCCGGTCCCAGCACCATGGCGGCCATCCTCAACAGCTTGCAGATGAGCTATCAGACGTTTAAGTTGCAAAAACGTACCGACGACGTGCTGCGCGTGCTCTCCGCCGTCAAGGCCGAGCTGCCGCGCTATCAAAAGGCGCTGCGCCGCGCCCAGCAGCAGATCGAGACCGCGGGCAAAACGGTCGAGGGCATCATCACCACGCGCACCAACGTCATGGAGCGCAAGCTCAAGGACATCGACGCCCTGGAAGACGCCGACCAAGCTGATGAGATCTTGGGACTCACGCCCGCGGGCCTTCCCACAGACCAAGAAGACGAGGACTAATTGCAACAAGACGGCGGGGCGCCTGCGCAAGCGCGGGGCGCGGGTGCTTTTCGCGTCGCACTTGCCTGAAGTGCGCTTTAGTATGCAACAATGGCGTTTCGCCCAATCAGATGCGAAAGGAAGCCCATGTCTCAGAGAAGCACCAGCCCGCTCAGCCGCTCCACCGTGCGTCGCACGCTGCAGCGGTTTTGGGGCGTCACGCGCACGCAGCCGCTGATTGTCTTTCTCTCGGTGTTCTCGTCGGCGGGCTACATCTTTTTGCTGACGTTTGCCAATACCTATGTGATGGCCCTCATTGTCGACCGCGTTCAAGCCGGTCCCGTGGCGGGTGACCAGGTGTTTGAGGTCTTCGGCCCCTATATCCTGGCGCTCGTACTCGTTAACCTGGTGGGTCAGATCCTCTCCAAGTTGCAGGACTACACCGTCTACAAGCTCGAGATCGCGGGCAACTATCACCTGGCGCGCCTATGCTTCGACACGCTCTCCAACCAATCCATGACATTCCATACCAGCCGCTTTGGAGGATCGCTCGTGAGCCAGACGAGTCGTTTTATGAGCGGCTACACGGGGCTGGTGGACGTGACGGTGTATTCGCTCATCCCCACCATCACCTCGGTCATCTGCACCGTGGCCGCACTCGCCCCGGTGGTACCGACGTTTACCGTGATCCTGGTGTGCATCATGGTCGTCTACATCGCGTTTGTCTGGCTTATGTACAAGCGCATCATGCCGCTTTCGGCCGCGACGTCCGCCGCGCAGAACAAGCTCTCGGGCGTGCTCTCCGACGCGGTCACGAACATCTTGGCCGTTAAGACCTGCGGGCGCGAGGACTTTGAACGCGATCTGTTCGACGCCGCTGATCGTGCCGCGCGCGATGCCGAGACGGTCTCGATGCACGCCATGATGCAGCGCAACTTTACGACTTCGGGTCTTATCGTCATCACCATGGCCGTGGTGAGTGTGTTCGTGGCGGGCGGCAACGCGTGGTTTGGCATCTCGGCCGGCTCGCTCGTCATGATCTTTACCTATACCTATAACCTCACCATGCGCCTGAACTACGTGAGTTCCATGATGCAGCGCATCAACCGCGCTTTGGGCGATGCGGCCGAGATGACGCGCGTGCTGGACGAGCCGCGTCTGGTGGCAGACGACCCGGACGCCCCTGAGCTCAAAGTGACCGAGGGCGCGATTGATTTTGAGCACCTGAGCTTTGCGTACCGTGACGCTGCGGCGGGCGAGAGCGTGTTCGATGACCTGACGCTTCATGTGGCGGCGGGCCAGCGCGTGGGCCTGGTGGGCAAATCGGGCTCGGGTAAGACGACGCTCACCAAGCTGCTGCTGCGCCTAGACGATGTTCAGGGCGGTCGCGTGCTCGTGGACGGCCAGGACGTCTCGCGCTGCACGCAGCAGAGCCTGCGCCGCCAGGTTGCCTACGTGCCGCAGGAGGCGCTGCTGTTCCATCGCTCCATTCGCGAGAATATCGCCTACGGACGCCCCGACGCCACCGACGAGCAGATCCGCGAGGCGGCTCGCTTGGCTAATGCGACCGAGTTTATCGACCGCTTGCCCCGTGGCTTTGACACCATGGTGGGTGAGCGCGGCGTCAAGCTCTCGGGCGGCCAGCGTCAGCGCGTGGCCATCGCCCGCGCCATCCTAACCGACGCGCCGATTCTAGTGCTCGACGAGGCGACGTCTGCCTTGGACAGCGAGTCCGAGGCGCTGGTGCAGGAGGCGCTCGAGAACCTGATGCGCGGCCGCACCTCCATTGTGGTGGCACATCGCCTGTCCACCGTGGCGGCGCTCGACCGCATTGTGGTGCTGGCCGATGGCGAGATTGTCGAGGACGGCACGCATGCGCAGCTCGTCGAGGCGGGTGGCGAGTACGCGAGCCTGTGGAGCCGTCAGACCGGCGCATTCTTGGAGGCGTAAGCGACTCGGACGTGGGACAATTGTGCCCATAAGTTTATTGTGCCGTTGAGCCGAGGAGTCGTTATGCCACGCGAGACCAATGCCGCCAAGCGCGAGCGCGCCGTTGAGGTGTGCGAGCGCCTCAACCGTCGCTATGGCCCGGTCGAGTGCTTTTTGGACCACGAGAATCCCTTCCGCCTGCTGATCGCGGTGCTGCTCTCGGCGCAAACGACCGATGCGCAGGTCAACAAGGTGACGCCGCGGCTGTTTGCCCAGTGGCCCACGCCCGAGGCCATGGCCGGGGCGAGTGTGGCCGATGTGGCCGATACCATTAAGTCGCTCGGCTTTTATAAGAGCAAGGCCAAGCACGCCGTGGAGGCCGCGCAGATGATCGTCGCCGACTATGGCGGCGAGGTGCCGGCCGACATGAAGGAACTCGTGAAGCTGCCGGGCGTGGGACGCAAGACGGCGAACATCGTGCTCAACGTGGGGTATGGCATCGTGGAGGGCATTGCGGTGGACACGCACGTCAACCGCATTGCGCACCGCCTGATGCTGAGTCCCAAGACGCATGCCAAGGAGCCGCTCAAGACCGAGCAGGATCTGCTCAAGATTTTGCCGCACGAGTATTGGGAGTCGGTCAACCATCAGTGGATCACCTTTGGTCGCGAGATCTGCGATGCCCGCAAGCCCAAGTGTGACGAGTGTCCGCTGGCAGATTTGTGCCCCAGCGTGCGCGTAGCGGGATAGGGCGGAACGCATCTTCGTCTGGCGTTTTTTGCGGGGCTGGGTTTGCTCTTGAGCCGGAGTCCTCTCCATGCGCTACCATGACAGGCAATGAAATCCGCCGCATACCCGCCGAGCTTGCCCCGGCGGGCTTTTGGCGTTGCAATGCCGGAGGAACAGCATGCTCATTCACCGTATAGCCGCGCAGCTCTACACTGCCGAGGCGCTGCAGACCGTCGAGGCCGGACTCGATGCCGGCGAGGACGTGACGCTGGCTGTGTCGCAGTCGGGCCGCACGCTTATGGCGGCCGCCCAGTTTGCGCGCCGTCCGCGCCCGACGGTCTACATTGTGAGCGGCGAGGACGCGGCCGATCGCGCCGCGCGCAGCCTTGCCGCCTACGTGGGCCTAGCACATGTGTGCCGTTTCCCCGAGCGCAAGGACTATCCGTGGCGCGAGCAGGCGCCCGACGACGCCGTGGTGGCGCAGCGCTGCGAGGCCCTGGGACGCATCGTGCGCGGCGACAACTGCATCATGGTTGCCTCTGCCCGCGCGCTGCTGCGTTGCGTGCCGCCAGTCGAGAGCCGCTACTGGGAGTCCACGACCTTTACGGTGGGCGAGGAGATTTCTTTTGACGAGGTGCCGCAGCGCCTGGTGGGCATGGGCTACACCAATGCCGGCGCCACCGACGCGCCCGGTCTGTTCCGCGTGCACGGCGACACCGTCGAGGTGTTCCCCGCACAGGAAAAGGCGCCCGTGCGCATCGAGTTCTTTGGCGACGAGATTGACCGCATCCGCCGCATGGTGAGCTCCACGGGCCAAACCATCGGCAACGAGGACAGCATCGAGATCTTCCCCTGTCGCGAGCTGGCGCTTACCGACGATGCCGTTCACAACATGCACGTGGCGCTCTACCGCGCAAGCCAGGACGACAGCAAACTGGCGGCGCTGCTCGAGATGGTGGATGCGCGTATCGTCACGCCCGAGCTCGACCGCTTTTTGCCGGTGATGTACGGCCAGACCGTAAGCCCGTTGGCGCACGTGAGCGGCAAGGCGCTGGTGGTTTTGTCCGAGCCGCGCTCGCTGTTCGACGACTGCCTGCGCGCCTACGAGGATATCGAGGCGCGTGCCGGCGAGGCAGGGATTGACCGCCTGGATGGTCTGTACGTGCGCGCCCAACAGCTCGATTTTGGTGCCCAGCAGCGCCTGAACTATGTGAGCCTCATCCGTGCCGGCGGTGCGGTGACGGCCGAGCTCAAGATTGAGCAGCCGGCCATCGCAGGCTCGGACAACCGTTTTATGATGCGCATCCAGGAAGTCGTGGGCAAGCGCTATGCCTGCGTGTTTGCCATTCCCGACCGCGGCGCGCGCGAGTCGATGGAGCTCACCTTTGGCGACGAGGGCATAACCTTTGAGGAATCGCTGACCGCGGCGCCCGAAAACGCCGGCGTCATTGGCGAGCGCGTGCGCGTGGCGGCGGCAGATTCTGCCGACCGTGCTGCCCGTCAGGATGCCCATGCTGCAATTCGCGAGCGCAAGGCCGATGCGCTCAACGCCCGCTCGCTCGAGGCAGGTGCCGCCCAGGCAGCCGCCGGCGCCGCCGTGCCTACTATCTCGCGCGGACGCGTGACCTTTGTCGATGCCGCTCTGCCGCAGGGCGTGGTGGTGCCCGATGCCAACCTGGCCGTGTTCTCGATCGCCGACCTCAACGCCCGTATGGATGCCAACCGCGCGCGCAGCCGCCGCAAGGTGGACATTACGCAGATCACATTCCCGTTTAAGCCGGGCGACTACGTGGTGCACGCCACTCACGGCATCGCACTCTTTAGCGAGATCGCGCGCCAAGAAGTGGGCGGCAAGGAGCGCGACTACTTTTTGCTGGAATATGCCGACGGCGACAAGCTCTACGTGCCGCTCGAGCAGGTCGACCGCATCACGCGATACGTCGGTCCCGACGGTGACAAGCCGCGCCTGACCAGGCTCAATACCGCCGACTGGACGCGTGCCACCAACAAGGCGCGCAAGAACGCCAAAAAGCTGGCGTTTGACCTGGTCGATCTGTATACGCGCCGCTCGTCGATTACCGGTATCGCCTGCCCGCCCGACACGCCCGAGCAGATCGAGATGGAGCAGAGCTTCCCTTACGACGAGACGCGCGACCAGCTGGAGGCCATCGCCGACATTAAGGCCGACATGGAGGCGCCCAAGCCCATGGACCGCCTGCTGTGCGGCGATGTCGGCGTGGGCAAGACTGAGGTTGCCCTGCGCGCCGCGTTCAAATGCGCGATGGGCGGCAAGCAGTGCGCCATCCTGGCCCCCACCACCATTCTGGCGTGGCAGCATTTCAACACGGCCATCGCCCGCATGGAGGCCTTTCCCATCCGCATCGGGCTGCTCAGCCGTTACCGCAGCGCCAAAGAGCAGAAAGAGACCATCCGCGGCCTGAAAGACGGCACAGTGGACATTGTGGTGGGCACCCACCGCCTGCTTTCGGACGATGTAAAGTTCAAAGACCTGGGCCTTGTCATCATTGACGAGGAGCAGCGCTTTGGCGTAAAACACAAGGAAAAGCTGAAAGAGAACTATATCGGGGTGGACATGCTGCCCCTATCGGCCACGCCGATCCCCCGCACGCAGGCGATGCCCCTCTACGGCGATCTCGACGTGTCGGTGATCGACGCGCTGCCTCCGGGACGGCGGCCCATCAAGACATTCCACTACACCGCCGCCGCGCG
>URTW01000113.1 GCA_900550815.1 uncultured Collinsella sp. | reverse complement strand
GGGCCGCGGGGGCGTTCGGCTAACTGCGGGAATGGCCTATTTGCTCAATGTGTTCGGCTGAGATCGGAAATCAACCCGATGAGTTCGACCGTGCGGAGCATCTCGCGCTGACGGCATCCGCGACCGTCGACCGAAGCCTCACCCATCTGGTTATCGTAAGGGTCCTCGCGCATGCCGTCGAAAGAGGGCTCAAACTCTGCCTGGAATCGATTGTTGGCCACCATACGCCATGGGTCGAGATTGCCAAAGTAGTGACGGCGGCGCCACTCCTCCCCCATCCTGTGAGCAGAAGATCCAAATGACACGTCGGCGTTGAGCCAACCGGTCTGCGGCGTATAGAACTCTGCCCAGTCGTGCGACCCCACCGAATCGGGCGCAACGTACAGGCCGCTCTGCCAACGGGCAGGCACGCCCGCGATACGGCACATGGTGATAAACGTGAGCGCCATAACGCCGCAATCGCCGCGGAGCGAATGCGCGCAGTCATCGGCAATAGATCCCAAAAGCAAGTACGGCGGCTGATAGCGATAGTCGATATGCTGCGTCAGATAATCATAGATAGCACGAGCGCGATCGAGCGGATCCTCGAGTCCGTCAACAACACCGGCCGTCAGCTGCTGCAGATACGGCGTGAATGCAATGTGCGGACGGTCCTCAGAAATATCTTCGGGCAACGGCGCGTCCATACACGGATGCGACGGAAGCGCACCCCCATAAATATCGCGATAAGCGGCATTGATTTGATAGCGATAGGTCACCGAGAATGAGCGATCACTCGAAGAAGACCACGAGGCGGTACGCGCCGAAGCGTTCGCGGGAGCAACAGCACCCTCCGGCGTCATGTCGTGAATCTCGACCCGAGACTGCTGACGGCAGGCAGCCGCGACGGGAAGCCAAGCGCAAACGGTCTCCCCCTCCAGAGCGCCGGGGACAGACACGGACGCCTTAAGCGTAATGACGCGAGCCAATCCGTTTTGTGACTCCATCTCCTTGAGCATCTCGTCGCGCAGTGCTATTCCGTCCGTAGAATCGGGACGCATGCCGGGGACCTCTTTGGGATATACGCGAAGCGAATCGAGGAAGTTGTCGAGAACGAACAGCTCGCCATCGATAAAGCGCCAGTCAATACGCTTACGGTCAATCAGATCGTCAAACTGCTCCTCGGTAAACTCAGGCCACTCCTCGCGAATCATCGCAATAGCTCGATCGCGCGACACCGAAAAATGAAGCGGCGTCTCAAGCATGCGATACCGCTCGGCACGAACGCAGGCAGCAAGCGAGGGATCGGGATCTTGGGCAAGTAGGCGGTCGCAAGCCTCAATAGCCTGCGAAAGATACCCCGCGTCCTTTAAACGCAGAATCTCGGGTGGCAAGCCAACATCTAGAAAACGGAAGTCATCATTGCAAACATCAACAGAGCAACCAACAGGACCCTCGTCAATAACCTTCCCATCCGAAGGCAGCACATTAATAACAGCCATACCAAACTCCAAGTCATTAGAACTCTTGAAGTCCATTGTAGCGAGATAAAAAGAAAGCCCCAATAAAGGAACCCTCAACACCGATAAACGGTACCTATAAAAAATGAATTCAGCCCAGTAACCCTGTGGCGAGTTAACGAAGGAGGCCCCGTTCACCCGAAGCTTTTCCCATTGCGCGACTTCTGGCAAAGCCAGGTGAGCGCAAGGGAAAAGCGTAGGTTGAACGGGGCCTCCGACGGGAAAGTTAAACCGCTACTTACGCCTTGTTGACGGAGCCAAACTCCTCCATGAGCTCCTTGGTGCGGGCAACGATGTTGTCGCGACCAGGCTTGAGGAGCTTGCGGGGGTCAAAGCCCTTGCCCTGCTGATCCTTGCCAGCCTCGATATACTCGCGAACGCCCTTGGCGAAGACGAGCTGCAGATCGGTGTTAACGTTGATCTTGGAGAGACCCTGGGAGTTGGCCTTCTTGATCTGATCCTCGGGGATGCCGGTACCACCGTGCAGATCTAGGGGCAGGGCGCCGGGCTCGGCCTTGAGCTCGCCCAGACGCTCGAAGGAAAGGCCAGCCCAGTCGGCGGGATACACGCCGTGGATGTTGCCGATACCGCAGGCGAGGAAGTCGACGCCCAGGTCAGCAATCTGCTTGCACTCAGCGGGGTCAGCGAGCTCGCCGTTGGAGGTCACGCCGTCCTCGGTGCCGCCGATGCCGCCGACCTCGGCCTCGATGGACATGCCCTTGGAGTGGGCAAGCTCAACGAGTTCCTTGGTGCGGTCGAGGTTAAGCTGGAAGGTCTCCTCGTGAGAGCCGTCATACATGATGGACGTGAAGCCGGCCTCGATGCACTTGAAGCAGTCCTCGTAAGAACCGTGATCGAGGTGAAGGGCGACGGGGACGGTAACGCCCGTGGCCTCGACGGCAGCCTTGACCATGTCGGCGCAGACCTTGAAACCGCCCATCCACTTAGCGGCACCAGCGGTGCACTGAAGGATCAGCGGAGACTTGGCCTCCTCGGCGGCCTGAAGAATAGCCAGGGTCCACTCGAGGTTGTTGGTGTTGAAGGCACCGAGAGCGTACTTGCCGGCCTCGGCCTTCTTGAGCATGTCTGCTGCGTTGACGAGCATAAAAGAAACCTCCTGTAAGGTTGCTCCGATAACGCCTGAGATTTTACCACGACATACCCGAGCATAAACGTTCGTTTGTTCACGAATACCATCCGATTGGACAAATTTTGACCGTTTGCCCCACAGAATCGACCCACTGGGGAAAATAGCTTGACGATTGAGCGGTCTTCGTGATTCGAAAGACGGCTTCGAGCCTACATCTGCATAAACGGATTCTGCATAAGTTCGCGCGCCATCGTGGTCGAATCGCCATGGCCCGTCAAGCAAACGGTATCGGGCGGAAGCGTCTTGGCAAGTTTGGAGAGCGAGCGCATAATCGCCGCCTCGTCACCGCCGGAAAGATCGGTACGACCGTGGCTGCCCGGGAAAAGCGTGTCGCCCACAAAGGCGATGTTCCCCTGCTCGGTCGCGGCGAACAGGACGATGCCGCCCGGCGTATGCCCCGGCGTCTCGATCACCTGCAGGCAGATATCGCCCAATTCAATCGTATCGCCCTCGGCAAGCAGCCGCGTCGGCTCGCCCGGATCGGGCGTCTCAATACCCCACATGGCGCGCTGCTCCTCGATATTTGCGCGAGGCACCGTCACGTCCTTAGCGCACAACTCATATAGTGCGCTGTCGCCAACGACAGCTCGACCCCCGGCGACCCCGCCAACATGGTCGGCATGACCGTGCGTGCAGACAGAGCCGAGTACGCGAACTTCGGGATGCGCGGTGCGGATATGCTCCACAAGACGCTCGCCCTCCCACGCCGGATCGACGATTAAGCACTCGTCATTCGAAATCACGGCGTAACTGTTGGTCTGAATCGGGCCGTTGACGAGTGCCTCAATCGAAGCTGCACCTCGGGGTGTCAGGTCCAAAGTCATATCGCCCATGCGCATACCCTCCTTCTAAAATACGTTCGAGGCACCAAACGATGCCTCGAACGTAACCAATATCTATGATGCTGAGAGGCTCTCGCACCTACACACGGCGCTTGAGCTGAGCTCCGCCTTCGCCGGGCATAAGACGGCGAGCGTCGTAGACCGAATCGACACTGCTGATGGAAGCCAGCAGCGGATCCAGACCGCTCGCGTCCGAGATCTCGACCATAAAGCGCAGGGTTGCAATACCCTCGCGGTTGGTCGACGTGGCGGCAGAAAGGATATTGCCGCCCGCATCGCCAATGGCAATGGTGACATCCTTGAGCAGGCCCATGCGGTCCAGGCACTCGACCACGATCTCGACCTGGAAGAGGGTGTCGGCAGCGCCGTCCCACTCCACATCGATCATGCGCTCGGGATGTTCCATAAGACCCTTGACGTTGGGGCAGTTGGCGCGATGCACCGAAACGCCACGGCCGCGCGTGATGAAGCCGACGATGTCATCGCCCGTCACCGGATTGCAGCAATGCGCCAGACGGACCAGCAGACCGCTGTTGCTCTCGCCCTTGACGATAATGCCGTTGCTGGCGCTCTTGCCGCGCTTTTGCGGCTTGCGGTTGGAGCCGCGGGCAGGCTGCTTGACGATCTCGGCAATGGCTTCGGTCTTGGTGAGCTGCTCCTCGGGCTTGGGGTCCAAGATTTGCTCGACCTTGTTACCCACAGCGCGCGGGGCAACCTTGCCGGCGCCGACGGCGGCAAACAGGTCCTCGAGCTGCTTGTAGTTAAACTGCTCCGCCACGGCGTTGAGCGCACGCGTGGATCGCGGCGTAGAGATGCCATACCCGCGCTTGCGCAGGTCCTTGGCCAGTATATCGCGGCCGGCAGCAGCGTCATCGTCTTTGGTCGCGGCGGCGAAGTAACGGCGGATCTTTGACTTGGCGGAAGGTGTCTTAACGATCTTGAGCCAATCACGCGACGGCTTGGAACTCTTGTTGGTCAGGATCTCGACACGGTCACCCGTCTTAATCTCGTGCGTGAGCGGAGCCACCGCACCGTTGATTTTGGCGCCGACGCAATGGTTTCCCACCTCGGTGTGAACGGCGTAGGCAAAGTCGAGCGGTGTAGAGCCGGCACGAAGCGCCATGACCTCGCCCTTGGGTGTAAAGACATAGATCTCCTGGTCGAACAGATCGACCTTCAGCGAGTGCAGGTATTCCTTGGCGTCCGTAATCTCGTCAGACGCTGCCCAATCGAGCGAATGTTTGAGCCAGTTAATCTGGTCGTCCAGACGCTGGGCATCATTGGTCTTAGACGCAGACGATCCGCCCGACTTCTTATAGAGCCAGTGGGCGGCAATGCCGTACTCGGCCTGTTCATGCATCTCATAGGTTCGAATCTGAATCTCGAGCGGGCGGGCCGGGGGGCCGATAACCGTCGTATGGAGCGACTGGTAGTTGTTGACCTTGGGCATGGCGATATAGTCTTTGAAGCGACCGGGCATGGGGTGCCACAGCGTATGCACCGCGCCGAGCGTGGAGTAGCAATCGCGCACCGAATGCGTGATGACACGCAGTGCCACCAGGTCGTAGATCTCGGAGAATTCCTTGCCCTTGCGCTTCATCTTTTGATAGATGGACCAATAGTGCTTGGAACGACCGTTGATCTGAAAGTCCTCAAGACCAATGCGATTGAGTTCATCGGTGAGCGTCTTGATGGTCTCGGCCAGATAACGCTCGCGAACCTCGCGCGACTCGGCTACCATGCGCGCGATGCGCTGGTAGGCATCGGGCTCCAAGTAGAAGAAGGACAGGTCCTCGAGCTCCCACTTAATAGAGCTCATGCCCAGACGGTCGGCCAGGGGCGCATACACGTCCATGGTCTCGCGGGCCTTAAACAGGCGACGGTCCTCGCGCAGAGCTGCAAGGGTGCGCATGTTGTGCAGGCGGTCGGCAAGCTTAACGATAATGACGCGGATGTCCTTGGACATGGCAAGGAACATCTTGCGCAGCGTGAGGGCCTGCTTCTCGTCCATGCTGTCGACTTCGATGTTGGTGAGCTTGGTCACGCCATCGACGAGCTCGGCCACCGTATCGCCAAACAGACCCGAAACATCGGTAAGCGAGGTCTCGGTATCCTCGACGGTATCGTGCAACAGCGCGGCGCACACCACATCGCAGTCCATCTTGAGGTCGGCCAGAATGATAGCTACCTCGACGGGATGGTTAATGTACATCTCACCCGAGCGCCGCTTTTGGTTGCAGTGCTTCTCGGCAGCAAAGCAGTAGGCCTGCTCCACCTTGGAGAAGTCGTCCTCGTTCATATATTTGAGGCACAGACGCTCCAGCTTGTCGTAGCTGTCCGCCATAATCTCGGGCGGCAGCTCATCGGCATGCTTATAGTGCTCCATCTCCGAAAACGGCTGGAGGGTGGAATCATGGGCGGTACGGGCTGCGGCGTCCATCGAGGTCCCCTTCCCCTAGGCCCGCGGTACGATCGGGCGGTTAACTTTGGCTAGCATATCAGAAGCGCACGAATCGAGTGCCCAACTCCGAAAAGCCGTGAACTCCATGCGCGAGCGCAAGCCCTCCAAATAGCGAATTGACCTGCTTAATTGCACGCGACCGGGGTTTTCCGCCATCGCGATGCGACGCGTATCGTCAAACCCCGAAACGCGGCAGAAACCGAGTTCTTCGAAGATTCCCAGGCCGCTTTCCACCGAGCGCTCGTCGACCGGCGTGCGAGCATCGATGGCAAGGCACATCTGCGCGATGTCGATATCGCTCGCACTAAATGAGTCGGCTCCGGTCTTGCCGCGGTTGGAGCGCCACATAGTCTGCAGCGCGCGATAGAGCGTGACGAGCTCGTCGCGCTCGGGCGCGTAGCAGTCGAGCAGGCGCTCGTTAATGCGAGCGTCACGCGACGAATAGAGCAGGTGAATCACGGCAGGTTGGCCGTCGCGACCGGCGCGTCCGCTCATCTGGTTGAACTCGATGGCGCCAAACGGCATGTGGTAGAGCACGACATGGCGGATATCGGGAAGGTTGACGCCCTCACCAAAGGCAGAGGTCGAAACGATGCAGCTGAGGCTTCCGTCACGAAACGCTTCCTCGACACGGCGACGATCGGAGCGCGCAAGCCCCGCGTTATAGAACGCGATGCGGGTCGCGCAATCGGGTACCCG
>URTW01000112.1 GCA_900550815.1 uncultured Collinsella sp. | reverse complement strand
TTCCGCACGCAAAGAAAGCCACTAAATGTGGCTTTCGTCTTGCGCAGGACCTGACCGAGCGAAAAGTTATCCCGTGCCGCCCGGCCAGGCCCGATGGGACGGCTACCGAGCCGCCAAGATGGCGTCGATGAGCGTCAGTACGCCCCCGTCGTTGTTGCTCGGAATGCGCCACTTTGCGTGCGCGTTCATGTGCTCCTCGGCATTGTCCACGATAAAGCTATGTCCGACGCGCTCGAGCATGGGGATATCGTTGTACGTATCGCCCACGGCGGCGGCGTCGGCGATATCAATGCCCAGCTGCTCGCACAGATGTGCGACGCCGGCGCCCTTGTCGACGCCCAAGTTCATAAAGTCGATCCACTCGCGGCCCGCATTGGTGACATAGAGTCGGTCCGAGAATGCCGGGCTGTAGTCCTCGCGGAAAGCGGGCTCGGCGTCGTAGCCGGGGAAGAAGACCGAAATCTTGTTGGACTCGAAATCAATGCCCTCAAAGCTGTCGACGTAGTTGATTGTGTTGTAGTAGACGCTGATCTCGTCGTGGTATTGATGGTCGCGGGCAAGCACGTAGAACTCGTCGAAGCAGCACAGGACGGGGACAGCGCGAGGATCCTCCGAGGCACGGCTCAAGACCTGCTGATACAGCTCCACGTCAATATTGCTCTTATAGATATAGCTGCCGCGATAGATCACGCACGCTCCGTTGTCGGGACAAAAAGCAAGGCGGTTTTTGATGCTCTCGAACATCTCCTCGAGCTTGGGGGCGGGACGTCCGCTGGCGGGGCAGAATACGATGCCGGCGTCTGCGAGCGTGTCCAGGCGAGATTTATGACCTTGTGGAAGCACGCGATCGTCGGTCAGCAGCGTCTTGTCCATATCGACGGCGAGAATCTTAATGTTGCCGATGTTGGCGTCCGATTCGTAAGTTTGCATAAAAATGCGCCTTTCGTTTCGAGATTGTTTCAGACGTTATAACCATCAACTAGTAGTCGAGCGTATTTTCGCAGGAATGGTGCGTATTTGCACCACGCTTCACAAAGTAATGAAAAAACTTTTCAGAAATTTGAATTTGTCGCTTGTGCTGCGGGCACTTTAGCGTAATATAGCGACAATCGAAAACGGAGACGGAAAAACAACCGCTTACCGAGTAAAAGGTACCGTTTACGATATTTGAATTGCGTCCGGCGATACGTGAAAGGAGAGGCAGATGCAGTTCGTAAAGATCATCACTACTGCAGACAATGCCATCCGACGCCAGCGCGCAATTTCCCGACGACGATAACAATCGTCTCTGTCCGCATGGGGCGAATTGCCTCAACAGAGTCATTTTGAGGTCGTTGGGTTTTAGCACGACATTGCTGCATGTTTCTAGGGCATGTATGTGCTGATTTTTGCTATTTAACCTGATATTGCACGGTATATGACCTTGAAATGACTTGCAACTGACCGATGTTCTAACTAGCTACCAAGGGCGAAAGGAAACAGCCATGAGCAAGGAAAAAGTCGTTCTCGCATATTCCGGTGGTCTTGATACATCCGTATGTGTCAAGTGGCTCCAGGACGAGAAGAATCTCGATGTCGTTTGCGTCTGCGGCAACGTGGGCCAGGAGGAGACTGGCCTGGATGCCAAGAAGCAGAAGGCGCTTGACCTGGGCGTTCTCGATTGCCAGATACTCGACCTGCGCGACGAGTTCTCCGATGAGTTCCTGACTAAGGCCATCGCCGCAAACTCCATGTACGAGAACAAGTATCCGCTGCTCTCCGCCCTGTCTCGCCCGCTGCTTGCCAAGAAGCTTGTCGAGGTCGCCCACGAGTTTGGCGCGACCTACGTCGCCCACGGCTGCACCGGTAAGGGTAACGACCAGGTTCGTTTTGAGGCTGCCGTCAAGGCCCTCGACCCCGAGCTCAAGGTTATCGCCCCGGTTCGCGAGTGGGATCTGAAGTGCCGTCCCGACGAGGTCGCCTATGCCCACGCCCACAACGTGCCGGTTCCCGAGGGTGCCAACGACAACCCCTATTCCATCGACGACAACCTGTGGGGTCGTGCCATTGAGTGCGGCCACCTGGAGGATCCCTGGAACGAGCCGCTCGACGACGCTTGGGTTATGACCAAGAACCCCGAGGACACGCCGGACACCCCGACCTACACCGAGATTGAGTTTGAGGCCGGCAAGCCCGTCGCCGTCGACGGCAAGAAGATGAAGCTCTCCGAGATCGTCATCGCCCTCAACAAGATCTCCGGCGACAATGGCTTTGGCCGTCTCGATCTGGTCGAGGATCGCCTGGTGGGCCTTAAGAGCCGCGAGTGCTACGAGGTTCCCGGCGCCCTGACGCTCATCACCGCTCACAAGGCGCTCGAGGACATCTGCGTCGAGGGCGACCTGCTCAAGACCAAGATCAAGCTCGAGCAGGATTGGGCCACCGCCGTGTACAACGGCCAGTGGTACAGCCCGCTCAAAAACGCGCTCGATGCCTTTATGGCCGATACCCAGAAGTTCGTGACCGGCACTGTCCGTCTGAAGTTCTTTAAGGGCAACTGCCATGTCGTCGGCCGCAAGAGCCCCTTCAGCCTCTACGACTACGGTCTGGCTACCTACGACCGCGACACCACGTTTGACGAGAAGGCCAGCGCCGGTTTTATCGAGATCGATACGCTGTCGCTCAAGACGTGGGCAAAGGTCCAGGGCCCCAGCTCTGCTGCCGCCCAGGCCTAGCGCCTCCTTCCCTTGGTATCCGCGCGGCCCATCCGCGTGATACATAACGGGCGCACGGGGTCCCTACCTTTCGTTATGCTTGCTGACACTTCTTAACATCGGTGGCCCCTACGTTCCGCCCGCATATATGATGCCGCGTCTGCGGCTGAGTCCGAGCCCCGCCGGGGTTGTCCGGCGGGGCTCCTTCTATCAATTTGGCGGCTCTGCGCCTATATATATGAGGAGTATCCATTATGTTCAATGCTATCGCGCATGCTTTACTTGCCCTCGCGCCCGAGTTCGATGCTGCAAGGGTCGAGGACGTCCCTATGAGCCTGAAGGCCTGGATCGATGGTTCGCAGGGCAACATCCGGAGGGAGACGTTGGGCGCCAAGTGCATGGCGCGTCACTTCTTTGCAAATTAGCTACATGGCTCCGCACACGGTGGGGAATGTGTAAAACTAGCGGTTGAAAAATCGCTTTAGCGATATGGCGCATTGCTTTGGGCGCTTGTTTTGGTATTTGGAGAAAGGGGACGGTTCCATGGCTCTTTGGGGCGGTCGTTTTGAGGCAGGCGTGGCCGAGGTCACGCAGGAGTTTGGCGCGTCGTTGCCGGTCGACAAACATCTCTATAAGCAGGACATCGCCGGATCTAAGGCACATGCCAGGATGCTGGCGGCCCAGGGCATTATCAGCGCCGAGGACGAGCAAGCGATTGCCGAGGGTCTGACCGGAATCGAACAGGATATCGATGCCGGCATCTTCTCCTTCGACATCTACGACGAGGACTTTCATATGTCCATCGAGAGCGAGCTGACGCGTCGCATCGGCGAGGCTGGCAAGCGCTTGCATACCGGACGTTCGCGCAACGACCAGGTGGCGACCGACACACGTCTGGGCGTCAAGGCGCTGGCCAAGGAGCTCATGGGGGCCAATCTTGAGCTGCGCCATGTGCTGGTGGATGCGGCTAAGAAGTACGACAAGGTGATTCTGCCGGGCTACACTCACATGCAGCATGCTCAGCCCGTGCTGCTGTCGCATCATCTGCTGGCGTATTCCTGGATGTTCGCGCGCGACTTTACACGCCTGAAGGCAGCCTTTGATGCCGCCGACAACTGTCCGCTGGGCGCTGCCGCGCTTGCCGGCACGAGCTATCCGCTCGATCGTCAGATGACGGCTGCCGAACTTGGCTTTGCGGGCGTGATTCCCAACTCGCTCGATGCGGTTTCCGACCGTGATTTCCTCCTCGACCTGCATTACGCCGGCTCCGTCATGGCGATGCACCTGTCGCGTCTTTCCGAGGAGATCGTGCTGTGGTCGAGCTCCGAATTTGGCTTTATCACGCTTTCCGACTCTTACTCCACTGGTTCGTCCATCATGCCGCAGAAGAAGAACCCCGACTTTGCCGAGCTTATCCGCGGCAAGAGCGGCCGAGTCTATGGCAACCTGGTGCAGCTGCTCGTGACCATGAAGGGCTTGCCGCTCGCTTATAACTAGGACTTGCAGGAGGACAAGGAGGGCGCGCTCGATACCGCCCATACGCTCATGCAGTGCCTGTCCGTTATGGCCGGTATGATTTCGACCTGGACTGTCAACGAGGATGCCATGGCGCGCGAGTGCGGCGTGGGGCACCTTGCCGCTACCGATGTTGCCGATTACCTGACCAAGCGTGGCCTGCCGTTCCGCGAGGCACACGCCGTGGTGGGCCATTTGGTCCTGATGTGTGAGAAGCATGGCTGCAATCTTGAGGACCTGCCGTTTGAGGTGTTCCAGGAGGCAAGCCCGCTCTTTGAGCACGACATTACCGAGGCGCTCGACATCCCGTCGATTGTCGCCGCGCGCACGACCGAGGGCGGTACCGCCCCTGCCGCCGTTGCCGTGCAGCTGCAGCGTGCCGAGGCACAACTCGTTGCCGACGAAGGCGTGTTTGGATCGTTGACCAAGGTCGTCGAGATGGGCCACGGGATAAAGTAAGGGTTTGGCCGAAGCTGTTTTTGCCATTTATTGAGGAATCATTTTTTGCTTTACGGACGTCTGCTGATGTGAGCGTCCGTATTTTGTTGCTATGGGGGAGGGGCTTGTCGAGAAGTTCTGTAGGACCTTTGGGCAGGTTGTGAAGGGGGTACGTTCGCGGGCGGCAACCGACCGCCTGCTCTGCTCGATGCGGTTGATGGGCAGTCGGATGGTACTCTAATCGAGCTTCGAAACAGAAGTGACACATATGGAACGCTTCAATAAATTGCAACGTTTCAATAAACAGCTTTTTGTTTAACTGCAGCTAAAACTCTGTTACGATGCAGTCCAGGCGGGTGCCGGAATGGGACTTGGGCACACGCGAACCTACTTGAAAGGCTACCTTATGGCTATCGAGAAGACCTTCATCATGATTAAGCCCGACGCCGTGCGCGACCGCAAGATCGGCGAGATTGTTGCTCGCATCGAGCGCAGCGGCCTTGTCATCGAGCGCATGGAGATGACCACGCTCGAGCGCGCTACCGTCGAGGAGCACTACGCCCATCTGGCCGACAAGCCCTTCTTTGGCGGTCTCTGCGACTTTATGACGAGCGGTCCGGTCGTCAAGATGGTCGTTTCCGGTCTCTCCGCTGTTGCTAAGATGCGCACCCTCATGGGCGCTACTAATCCGCTTGACGCCGCTCCTGGTACCATCCGCGGCGACTTTGCCGTCGATGTCAACGCCAACGTGATCCACGGCTCCGACTGCCTGGAGAACGCCGAGATTGAGATCAAGCGCTTCTTTGGCTAAACCAGCTTTGACTCCTTAAAGCTGTTAGCGTGTGGCTTGGGCGCCGCAGAACTCCATCCGCGGCGCCCTTTTATTCCAAAATCTATGAAGGGGCCCGTTCGGTCATGAGTTCCGAGCGGGCCCCTGCTGTTAGCTTGTGGCACTGAGTTGTTTAGGCCTCGTCGACGACCTTGAGACCGCGCGTGTGGTCAATCTCGTTGAGGAGGTTAACGCGACGCTCGTGACGACCGCCCTCAAACTCGGCGTCGAGCCACTCGTCGACAATCATCTTGGCGAGCTCGGAGCCCACGACGCGGGCGCCAAAGGCGAGCACGTTGGTATTGTTGTGCATGCGGGAGAGCTTGGCGCTGAAGGGCTCGGAGCACACGACGGCGCGTACGCCCTCGACCTTGTTGGCAGCCAGGCTAATCCCGACACCGGTGCCACAGATGAGGATGCCCAGGTCGACGTCGCCGTTGGCAACGGCCTTACCCACCTTGTAGCCGGCGATGGGGTAATCAAAGCTCTCGGAGGTGTCGGTTCCAAAGTTCACGACCTCGCAGCCGCGCTCCTTCAGGTGCTCGGAGATGATGTTCTTGAGCTCGACGGCGGCGTGGTCGTTACCGATACCGATCTTCATGGATGGTTCCTCTCTGGTCTGTGCGGCGCAAATGCTAAAGGTGTTTACCGCGTTCGACTGCATGATAGCGCGACTTTTGCGTAAACGCTCGAGCGTTTTTTGGTCAAACGCTTTAGCAGGCAACAAGACTGGCTTCTCGTGAATGAATGTCGTCAGTTTGCGCTTGAGCGCCGTCCGCCGGAACCATGGTTGCGGTTTTTGATGCATTGTTATCAAATAAAGGAGCTAACATTTTTTGAGAGCCTAGCCCGTTATGCAAGCAGGAGATACCTATGCCTACCGATTCCATCCGTGATGCCGCGTTTTGCGATGTTTTGAACCGCGAGCTTGTCTGTGCACTCGGCTGCACCGAGCCCATTGCCGTTGCCTATGCAGGGGCGCTGGCGAGTCAGACGCTCGGTTGCGAACCCGATCATATGGATGTTGCATGCTCGGGCAACATCATCAAGAACGTTAAGAGCGTGACCGTGCCCAACTCGGGCGGTATGCACGGTATTGAAGCCGCGGCCGTGCTGGGTGCCGTGGGCGGCGACGCTAAGAGCGCTCTCGAGGTGCTCGAGAGCGTTGACGACGAAGATCGTGCTC